>JBHHXQ010000376.1:0-3369 GCA_046757105.1 Candidatus Krumholzibacteriia bacterium | reverse complement strand
GCTCGCCAGCGCTTGTCCGATGCAGGCGATCGCTGTCGACGTGTACAGCGGGTGGCGAACGATGCGGAACGGGCCGTCCGTCACCAGCAGGGTAGGAGCGCGCGCCACCTGCGCGTAGCCGTTCCGGAACGTCGCACGTCCCCAGACCCAGAGCGCAATGCCGCCGAGGAAGATCACGACGCCGGCGCCAGCGCGGACGGTGGCCGGCCAGCGATGCAGCTGAGCCGCGGCCCGCGCCGTGAGAGCGGCGCACGGGATGTACGTGGCGACGACGAGGGTGCGATCGAGAAGCTGCACACGACGATCTGCCTCGGAGCGCGCCGCTTGCTCGTCTCCGGGGCTCCTCCGCGAGGGCTCCTCGCCCGCGCCGCCGCCACCCCCGCCGCCCTGTCGGGGAGGGCGCGATCGGTGCCGGACGCCCAGAAGCATCGGTGCCCAGCCCAGGACTAGGATCGCCGACGCCCACGGGATCTCCATGACGGCTCACCCTGCCCCTGCGAGCGCCCGCCTCGCAGTCGTGCTGCACGCTGATCCTGCCCCCGCTGCGGAACGGCTCGAAGCCAGCGGCGGCGGCGGCGAGTCGGGCGACCTGCGTTCCGCGGATCGGCAGCCTGCACAAGACTACGCGCAGCACGCCGGCACGGCCATCGAAAGCGCGCGCGCAGCGCCGTCGCGCGCCCCGCGTGCGTGGGGATCAGTGACCGTTGTGGACGATCTGGACTTCGCTGTGGTTCGCGTTGGTCATGGTGAGGAAGAGCAGGAGATAGCGCTTCAGGTGTCGTGTGATGATGAACTCGCTGCGCACCCGGTCATGTCCGTAGCTGCCGATGCGTCGTGACAGCTCCGTGTTCGTCAGCAGATTGCGGATCTGGTAGGCGGCACCCTCCACCGAGTGCACGAGCAAGCCAGTGAAGCCGTGCAGGATCTGCTCGGGGATGCCACCCACGGCACCCGCGATGACCGGCTTGCGCTTCCACAGCGCCTCCGACACTGTGAGAGCGAAGCCCTCGCGCAGCGATTTCTGCAGGATGACCGTCGAGGCGCGCTGCAGAGCGTTGATCTCCAGGTGGCTCGTCGGCGGCAGCACCAGGATGTGGATGTCCGGATCGCCGTCCGCTGCGTCCTGGACTTCGGCCAGCACCTGGGCACCATCGGGATCGTCGTCGGCGCCGCCTCCGGCCAGGACGAGACGACAGTCGACGTGGCGGCGCGCCAGGCGGAAGGCGCGGATGACACCGAGAGGGTCTTTCAGGCGATCGAAGCGAGAGATCTGCGCGACGATCGGCTTGTCGTCCGGGATCCCGAGGCGCTCGAGGACGTCTCGGATGAACTCGGGCTCGAGATCGCGGTTCTTGTCCGCCAGCGGGTCGATGCTCGGGTACACCTGGTACTGCGGGATGGAGAGCTGCCGCGCGAACTCCGGTGTCGAGAACAGCGCCGCTTCGTACTTCTCCACCCACGGCCGCAGGAAGTCCCACACCCGCGGATCGGGCTGTGAGACGTCGATGTGGCAGCGCCAGGCCCAGTGCCCGTGCGGGGGTCGCGACTCGATGAGCGCGGTGGGCTGCGGGTCATGGATGACGACCAGATCGTCGTCGATCTGCAGCTCGGCCGCGTTACGCCGGTTGTAGTCGAGGAAGATCTCGAAGCCGTCGCGCGGGAACTCGAACGGCTGCCCGTGCAGCCCGTTGTGGAATGCCTTCGTCACCTCGAAGAAGTCCTGCCCGCCCTTGATGACACGCCAGGACGTCTCGACACCCACGTCGTTGAGAAGCGGCACCAGGCGATTGAGGATCTCGGCGACCCCGCCGCCGACGGCGGTGGAGTTCACCATACAGGCACGGAACTGGGCCAGCGGCTTGGCGAGAAAGCGCAGCTCGTCGAGCGCGCGGGACCCCAGGATGGGCTCGTAGTCTTGCAGTGCGGGCTGGTTCATGCCGCTTTGACCTCGGGCGAGAGGATGTCCGCGATGCGGCTGCGGATGTCATCCAACGTGTGGTGGTAGAGATCGAGTTTGGCCAGGCGTGCGGCGAGGTCGGGACGGTTGCACTGCGTTTCCAACCAGTAGGAGAAGTCGTTGCTGTGGAATCCGAGCCGCAGGCGCGCCTCGACGAAGTGGTAGAAGACGGTGCGGCGCGTCGAGGCCCGCACGTGCTGTGCCAGGTCCTCGACTCCGTGTGCGACACGTCCGGTGGGCATCACCACCGCCACCGAACGACACAGGTGGAGCGGGAAGCGCGCGCGCCGGTCGCCGATCGCGGGGTTGCTGGCCAGGTACTCGTCGATCAAGGCGAGCAGGTGTGTCCGCAGCTCACCAAGCGTGACGAAGTCACGGATGTCCACCGCAGCGATGCGCTCGGCGAGGGACGGCTCGCCGACGGCCGCCTGCAGCCAGTGCGCGAAGTCGTTGGCGTAGCGCTCGGTGATGAAGTGGTAGTCCAGGAGGACCTGGAAGGTGTGATGGAAGATGCAGCCGTTCTCGCAGCTCTCGAGGAACGCACGCAGCTCGTTCGGCGTGTTGGCGCGCTGCCCGGTCAGGACGACGAGGTCCGAAGACGTATGGAACACAAACGGCTCGGGCATCGGGAGCCTCCGGATCAACGGGTACCTGTCATCGTCCGAAACGCAACGCCCGACTCGCCGCCCACGAGCCGAGCGCGAGAAAGTGAGTGCAGGGGGCGTGCCGGGAAACCGTGAATCGCGGCGTCTCGAGCAGATCCTGCATCTCTACGGGCGTCACAGGCGCCGGACGCTCCAGCCGGACCCCGGCTTCTCGATACCATGCCCGCCGTGACCGCACTTTGAGCGTCTTGGTGGAGCCGCGGCGCGCTTCCAGACCGATTCTCCGTGCAGGGGAACGACCCGTCGGGGGGAATGGAGCGAACGTCCAGCGCCGGAGGGGGCCCCGGCGCGTCACTCCTCGAAGATACGAACACATGCGGCCGCGTGCCAGATCCGCTCGGCCCCGAAGGGGGCCGGGCGGCATCGGGGGCCGAGGCCCCGCCGGGGAGAGCAGGTCCACGGCCGCGGAGCCGGCGCGAGGCCGCATGTGGAAGCCAAGTCCAGGCTCGGGCCGTGGAATCGAGTCCCGGGCCGCGAGCGAGGCGGGGGTGCGGGGCCGGGGCTGCGGAATCGAGGCTCGAAGCGCAACGGATCGAGTCCAGGGCCCGGGTCGAGCCATCGAGGCCGGAAGCGCGGCTGGAACAGACGGCCGGCACGGAACGAAGCCCCGGCAGTCTGCAACGCTAGAAGCGGCCGAAGAAGAGCGAGACGCCACCGCGCAGGGAGAGGAAGCTCCGCAGGTCGCCCTCCGTCTCCGGGTTCTCCTCGTCGATGATGACGCGGTGGAACAGGAACTCCGCGAAGCCT
>JBHHXQ010000375.1:0-3377 GCA_046757105.1 Candidatus Krumholzibacteriia bacterium | reverse complement strand
CGTAGCCACCAAGTCACGACGTCTTACACGCCCTGCGAGTACACGAAATTCGAATGGCAGGCACGAGCCTACAATTGCAGCGGTTGGTCGAGCTGGAGCACGATGAAGCCCTTCACCGCATACTGTCTCCAGGAACCCTGAGAGGGAGGTACAGGTCATGACGAGCAAACGGACCGGGGCGTTCTGGGCTCTCCTGGGTGCCCTGTTGGCGGCGCCAGAGGTCATGGCGATCGGGGTCGTCGGCCTCGGTGAGCCGCATGTGAACGTCTTCGTCGCGGTGCGGGGGCTCCTGCCGGAAAGCACCATGGTGACCGGCATCCGATTCCATTCCAATGACGCGACCGTGTTTTCGGAGGTATCACTGGCAACCGAGGCTGGGGGCCGCTGGCTGCCCCGGGTCGGAACGGTACTGCGCTCGGTGCCGAACGTCATCGGCCGGCCAGGTGACGTGACCGTCCAGTTCCCGGCGTACGAGACCACCGAGAACGAGCATCTGTGGGCCATCGTGCGCTTCCCGGACAATGCGCCGCTCCTGGCCAGTGGGCTCGGAGGTGGACCAGGCATCGGCTGGCGCGATTCCCCCGTGCTCGAAGACGAGCGGTCGTTGTTTTCGGTGGACGGCGCGATGAACGAGTTCACCCCCGCATTCGACATCTCGTTTGTGACTGCGATGCCGCAGGTCGGCAAGGCCGGCGCGTCGCAGCCGCCGCAACCACAGGATGAGAAACCCGAACACCTCAAGGCACGCACGTACCTTGCCGCCGGAAGCCCCAATCCGGCCAATCCTGCAGCCCGAATCGAGTTCGGGCTTGCGCGACCGATGCACGTGCGCCTGGGCATCTACAACATCGCCGGCCGGCGAGTCCGGGATCTCGTGCAGGGACCGCTGTCCGCAGGAGTGCATCAGCGCAATTGGAACGGTCGCGACGACCATGGCATGCTGGTGGCGAGTGGGATCTACATCGTCACACTCCGTGCGGCCGAGAAGGTTCTCAGACAGAAGCTCGTCATCCTGAAGTGAAGAAGAGATTCTGACATCGGATGTTGTCATTCAGAACGCGGCTTCAAGCACTTTGTTCGCCCGGATCGGTGGTTCACGGCGGTGCCCGTGCGACGAGAAGGTCGTCGTGCTCCGGGAGGGCAGCTGAAGGCAACCAGGAACTCCGCCAGGCAGCGCACGCAGACAACCCGCGCCGTATCTGTCGAGCGGGTCGGCCGTGTCGTGGAATCGTTACACGCCAGCATTCTTTTCGCCCCCGGCCGCGCGCGAACTCCCGGAGCACGAAGCTCGGGGCGGGACGCATATCGACCGTGAGCATGTGGAAGGTCATCAAAGGTTACCTTGCGCGCTTGCCCGGCGCCACGAAGCGCGTCACGGACACGGGCGGCACCGAGCGCGACGAGTTCGCCTACGCGCGGCACTCGCTGCGCCCGACCACCGCACGTTCCTCCTCGACGCCGGCGTCGACGTCACCAAAGTTCAGGAGCTCCTCGGGCACCGGCACGTGACCACGACGCGGATCTACGACAAACGTCGGCGCGCAGCACCAAAGAACGCGCATCGTACGTTGTACCGATCTGATGCAAAGACGCATGCCCTCACCCACGCACGGGTGCCATGACAGAGCGGAATCGACCTCCGGACGGGTGTCCGCGGCGGATCCCCAGCCGAGAAGAACTCGGTATGCTTCAGCAAGCCAGCCATGAGTGACGCAAAACGCAACTTGCCGATGCCTACCGCGCGCTGGTGCATCTGCGTCGGGCGCATCACGACTTCATGGAACAGGTCGAGGTCCACGTGGACGTTCGTCGATTGCACTCGAGGCGGTTCGCGGTGTCTGGCGAGGACGGGTTCTCGGCTCTCAGCGGCGCGCCGCGGTCGTGCCGGTCGGAGAAGCCGCCCGGCTCTCCATGCGCAGCGCCACGACGGGGCAGAAGCAGACACAGAGGTCGCAGCCGATGCACCGGGGGTCTTCGCACTCGAGGTCGAGCGCGTGCATGTGGAGGGCTTCGGTGGGGCAGATGCAGACACATCCGGCGCACTGCACGCAGGTCGTGCGGTCGATCTCGATGTGGAAATGCCCGCGCCGTTTCGTCTGCATGAGCCTTCCCGTTTGCCGGTGCCCGGCGCCGCCCGGCGGCACGACGAAGGCACGCTTCTCACCAGAGCATGCAGCTGGCCTTGAGGACGAGCTTCGGGTGCTCCAGCAGGGCTCTCCGGAAGATCCCGGTGTAGTCGACGTCGTTGCGGTCGAGGCCTCGGACCACGTCTCGCAAGGCTTCGACCGCCCAGTCCATTTCGGTGTCGCTGAAGGTGAAGAACAACTTCCGCAGCTTGAAGAAGAGGTCGTTCGTGCGCCCGACCCGCCGGTGCCAACGCCTCTGGTACTCGTGCAGCCGGCGTGCCGAGACGTCACCGACGCGGAGCGCGGCGCCCAGCACGATGCCCGCCTCCTCGGCGGACTCGAGCGCGTTCATGATGCCACCGCCCGAGAACGGGTTGTTCGTGTGTCCCGCCTCGCCGACCAGCGCGGCGCCGTCCGCGACCATGCTCTTCAAGCTCCGGGCCCCCGAGACTCCACCGGCCATGACGCGGAGAACGCGGCTCTCCGGGAACCGCCGCTGGACGAAGTCGTCCAGGTAGTCGCGGGCCGAGCGGCGCAGCTTCGGTGTCACGTGAACGCCGAGCCCGACGTTGGCCGTGCCGCCGTTCTTCGGGAACACCCAGGCGTATCCGCCCGGAGCGACACCGTGTCCGGTGTAGAGATCGATGTAGCGCTCGCCCTCCGGAACGTTGTCGAGGAGGTACTGCAGCCCGGAGTGGACGCTGCCGATCGGAAACGGTCGCCGCAGGCCGAGCCACTGTCCCACGAGGGACTCCACGCCGTCGGCGCCGATGACCAGACGCGCTTGCATCTGGAAGCTCGCAGCGTCGTTCCCGAGATCCCGACCCACCACGGTGCGCGTGCCGTTCCCGAACCCCGAGACGCCATCGACCTGCAGCCCCGTGCGCAGCTCGACGCCCGCCTGCACAGCCTGGCGCGCCAGCACCTGGTCGAACTCGTCGCGGTGCAGCTGTGTGCCGATGCCCGGCATGTGGCGTTCGACGCAGCTGCCGGAGGGTCCGAAGAGCCGCGCGCCGTCGATGGGACCCGCGATCCATGCGTCGGACAGCGGCAGGAAGTGGGCGAGCGCCGCGCGGCTGCCGCCCGCCTCGCCGCAACGCAGGGGACGGCCGATCTCGGGACGCTTCTCGGCCAGGAGGACCTCGAAGCCCTGGCGCGCCAGGGCAAACGACACGTAGGAACCGGCCGGCCCCCCGCCGACGACGAAGACCTCGCCGCTGCGCACCCGGGTCACCGCCCCACACGGCGGGA
>JBHHXQ010000374.1:0-3385 GCA_046757105.1 Candidatus Krumholzibacteriia bacterium | reverse complement strand
CCGCTTGCCGTCGTCGTCGCGCTCCTGTGGCTCGTGCACCCGCTGCACACCGCGGCGCTCGATCACGTCGTGTACCGCAGCGAGGTCCTCGTCGGGCTCTTCTATCTCCTGACGCTCTACGCCACGATGCGCGCCGCCACGTCGGAGCATCCGCGGCGTTGGTCCCTGCTCGCCGTGGTGGCCTGCTTCCTGGGTGCCGGCAGCAAAGAGGTGATGGCGACCGCACCTGTCGTCGTTCTTCTGCACGATCGCACTTTCGTTGCCGGATCCTTGCGGGCGGCCTGGCAGGACAGGCGCGCTCTCTACGTGGGTCTCGCTTCGAGCTGGATTCTGCTCGCTTTCCTGATGGCGACCGGGGAGCGTGGCGCCTCGGTGGGTCTCGACATCGAAGCGGTGACGCCGCTCGACTACGCGCGCACGCAGCTCCAGGTGGTTCTGCACTACGTGCGCCTGACGTTCTGGCCCGAGCCGCTCGTTCTCCACTACCGCTGGGACGTGGCGCGGAGCTTCGGGCAGGTCGCCGCGCCCGGGCTGGGCGTGGCCGTCCTCGTCGGCCTGACGGCATGGGCGCTCGTGCGCCGCCCGGCGCTCGGCTTCCTGGGAGCCTGGTTCTTCGCGATCCTCGCACCCACGTCGAGTTTCGTGCCGCTGACGGGCGCCATCGCCGCGGAGCACCGCTGCTACCTGCCGCTGGCGGCCGTGACGGCTGTGGTGGTGCTGGGAGGTGCCGGACTGCTGCTGCGTCCTGGGCGGGTGCCGGGCCGCGGGGCGTCGATTCTCGGCGTCGTCCTCGCCGTCGCCATGGCCGCGACGCTGGCCGCGCTCACCGTGCGCCGCAACCGCGACTACCGCAGCCAGGAGAGCATCTGGCGCGACGTGCTCGCGGAGCGTCCTTCGAACGTACGCGCCCACAACGACCTCGGGAGCGCCTGCCTGGTCGAAGGGCGGATCCACGAAGCGCTTGCACACTACACGGAGGCGTTGCGGATCGAGCCCCATTACGGCGCCGCGCACGACAACCTCGGGAGCGCCCTGGTGCGACTGGGCAGGCTGGACGAGGCCGCGGTGCACTTCGAAGAGGCGCTGCGCGTCGATCCCGACTACGCGAAGGCGCACTGCAACCTCGCCAGCTTGCGGACGCGTCAGGGCCGGTACGGTGAGGCCTTGCGGCATCTCGAGGAGGCGCTGCGCATCGATCCACTCTTCGGCATGGCGCACTACAACTGGGGACACGTGCTTCTCGCGCAGGGGCAGCTCGACTCGGCGATCACGCGCTTCGAGGTGGCCGCAGAGCGGGCTCCGCACTACGCAGAGGTGCATCACAACCTGGCCGCCGCGTTCCTGCAGAAGGGGGAGTACGCGCGCGCCCTGGAGCACTACCGGAACACGCTGGAGGTCGAGCCCGAGCACGGGGGCGCGCTCAACAACCTGGCGTGGCTGCTGGCAACCTGTCCCGACGCGGCGCTGCGCGACGGGGACGCGGCCGTCCGCAGTGCCGAGAAGGCCCTGCGTGTGGCACCCGACGAGTCGCCGGGGCTCCTCGACACGCAGGCGGCCGCCTACGCCGAGGCGGGCCGCTTCGAGAACGCGGTCGCCACCGCCGAGCGCGCCCGGGCCCTGGCGGCCCGGGCCGGGAACACACAGCTGGTGCGGAAGCTCGAGGAGCGGCTGCAGCTGTATCGGGCCGGAAAGGCGTACCGCATGGCACCGGCCCGCAGCCTCCGACGGGTCCGCTGAATCGCACCGGCCGGTTCGATCCCCCGCCCGTCTGGTTGGCGGTCGCCTCCTATGCTAAGGTGCCCCGCGGCAGCCGGGCTCGGGCTACGCAAGTTCCATCCCATCTCGAGAGCACTCGCGCGCCGCGACAAGAACCATGCAGAAGAAGCCGCAGATCGCCAAGACCGCACCGGTACGCGTGCGCTTCGCACCCAGCCCCACGGGCTACCTGCACGTGGGCGGGGCACGCACGGCGCTCTTCAACTGGCTCTTCGCCCGCAAGATGGGCGGCACCTTCGTCCTGCGCATCGAAGACACCGACGCCGAGCGCTCCACCGAGGAGTCGATGCGCGGAATCCTCGAAGGGCTGCGCTGGCTCGGCCTGGAGTGGGACGAAGGGCCGGAGGTGGGCGGCGACTGCGGCCCCTACCAGCAGACGCTGCGCCACGTCCTGTACAGTGCCGAGGCCGATCGCCTGCTGCGCGAGGGGCGCGCCTACCACTGCTTCTGCACGCGCGAGGATCTCGACGCGATGCGCGAGCAGGCCGCGCGCGCGGGGCAGCCGGTGCGCTACGACGGGCGCTGCGGCAGGCTCGACCCGGAAGAGAGCAAACGGCGGCTCGTGAAGGGCGCACCCGCCGTCGTGCGTTTGCGCATGCCCGCGGACGGCGAGGTGGCGTGGGTGGATCTGGGGCGCGGCGAGGTGCGCTTCCAGATGTCGCTGCTCGACGATTTCGTGCTTCTCAAGACGGACGGCAACCCCACCTACAACTTCGCCGTGGTCGTCGACGATGCGAAGATGCGCATCAGTCACGTGATCCGGGGCGACGATCACATCTCGAACACGCCGCGTCAGCTCGTGCTGTTCGATGCGCTGGGTTTCCAGCGGCCGGAGTTCGTGCACCTGCCGATGATCGTCGGGCCGGACAGGACGCGGCTCTCGAAGCGTCACGGTGCCACCTCGGTGACGCAGTTCCGCGACCAGGGCTACCTGCCGCGCGCGATGGTGAACTACCTGGCGCTCCTCGGCTGGGCGTACGACGGCGAGCGCGAGTTCTTCACGCCGGAGGAGCTGGTGTCGTTCTTCGACCTGAAGAACATCAGCAGGAACCCCGCGGTGTTCGACGTCCAGAAGCTGCGTTCGATGAACTACCAGCACTTCTCGCGGCTCTCGTTCGGCGGCAAGGTGCGTGTGCTGCTGCCGCAGATGAAGCGGCACGGCCTGTGGCCGCCGCGTTTCCGCATCGACCTCGCGTCCGGGCCGCGCCTGCGCGTCGTCACCGGCAGCGCGGACGAGAAGATTGCCGGGTCGATCCAACCGGTGAGCGAGGAGGAGTGGATGCGCCAGGAGCCGTCGCTGGTCGAGGAGCTGCCGCGGCTCAAGCTGGTGCTGGAGGCGCTGGGCAACCGGCTCGGTGGCCCGCACGACGTCGAGGTAATGGACTACTTCTATGCCGACGACCACGCCTTCGACTCGCAGGCCGTTTCCAAGCACCTCTCCGGTGAGGAGGTCCCGTGTCGGCTGCGGGCTCTGGCCGGCGAGGTAGATGCGTTCGATCTGCCAGAAGTCGAGCGCGAGCCGGGCGAGCACGTAGTTGTCTTCGTTGGTGTGCTGGGCGGAAAACACCACGCCCACCGAGCCCCGGTCGGCGTCGAGCGCGGCGCGCAC
>JBHHXQ010000373.1:0-3450 GCA_046757105.1 Candidatus Krumholzibacteriia bacterium | reverse complement strand
GCATCGCGAAGGGGAGCGGCACGAGCGTGCAGGAGGTCAATCACCTCCTCAACCAGTTCGACCAGATGAAACGCATGATGAAGAGCATGACCTCCTCGAACCCGCGCAAGGCCGCGCGTGCGGCGACACAGACGGTCGCCGCCGGTCGAGGACGCATGCGGTACGGGAGCAAGCGGAGGCGCCGCAAGCGCTGAGACTCGAGGACGCGACGCGGACTTGTCGCTGCAAATGGAGGTAACAGGTTGTCGGTCAAGCTTCGGTTGAGACGCATGGGAAACACGAACCGGCCTTTCTACCGGCTCGTCGCCATCGACAGTCGCAGGCGACGTGACGGGCGTGCCATCGAAGAGCTGGGTTTCTACGATCCGATCAAGCGTCCTGCGACCGTGAATCTGAAGGAAGAGCCGATCCTCGCATGGCTCGACAAGGGAGCCGAACTGTCGCCCACCGTCCGCCAGCTGCTGCACGACCACGGGCTGTTGCACAAGTGGCATCTCCTGAAGAAGGGTGTGTCGGCGGCGGAGGCGACGCAGAAGGTCGTCGAGAAGCTGCAGGCGAGGACCGAGAAGCCGGAGAAGTCGCGGCCGTCGAAGAAGGCGCGCGCGAAGGCGGCGGCCGCCGCCGCGGATGCCGAGTCCTGATGCGGGAGCTCATCGAGTTCGTGGCGCGGTCCCTGGTCGACGATCCAGCGGCCGTCCAGGTGCACGAGCATCGGTCCGCGAGCACGATCGTCTACCAGCTGCAGGTGGCGCGCGACGACGTCGGCAAGGTGATCGGCAAGCACGGGCGCACGGCGCACGCGCTGCGTCTGCTTCTCTCGGCCTCTGCGCAACACCGGGGGTGCAAGGCCGTTCTCGAAATCAAGGAGTAGTCTCCTGGGGCGCACGGTCGTGCTGGGGCAGTTCGTCAAGGCGATCGGCTTGCATGGTGAGCTGAAGCTGCGCGAATCCGAGGATTTCTGGGAGAAGGCGCTCGGCAGCGTGCGGCTGTCCATGGTGCGGGAGTCCGAAGACCGGCCCGCACGCGTCCGACGCGCACGCGTCCACAAAGCCGGTGTGAGAGGCGTGTTCCTCGAGGGGGTCGAGGACCGAGAGGGCGCCGAGGCGCTCGTCGGCACCGAGCTGGTGATCGATATCGAGGCACTCGACGTCGCCGGCCCGCCGACCCCACGGCCGTTCCAGGTGCGCGGCGTGAAGGTCCTGCTGCCGGACGGCACGGCTCTGGGTCACGTCGAGCGGCTGCTCGTCATGCCGGCCCATGACGTCTTCGTGGTGCGGGGCGAGTCGAAGGAGTACCTGATCCCGGACGCGCCGCACGTCATCGAGGAACTGGACCTAGCGGCCAAGGTGATGCGCATTCGGCCGCTCCCGGGGCTTCTGGAGTTGTGACATGAGGTTCCACATCGTCACCCTGTTCCCGGAGTTCTTCGAGTCGCCCCTCAGGGCGGGGGTTCCGTACCGCGCGGCGCAGGCGGGTCTGGTGCAGTTCTCGTGCGTGAACCCCCGGGACTTTACCGGGGATCGCCACCGAACCGTCGACGACTACCCGTACGGTGGCGGGCCGGGGATGATCCTCAAGCCGGAGCCGTTGGTCGAGGCGGTGGAGAGCATCACCGGGACGGGAAACCCGCGCGGCGTGCCGGTGGTGCTGCTGTCGCCGCAGGGACCGCGTTTCACGCAGGCCAAGGCGGAAGAGCTGGCCGGGCTCGACGAGATCGTCTGCGTCTGCGGGCGCTACAAGGCCGTGGACGAGCGGGTCCGCAAGCTGGTCGTCACCGAGGAGCTCTCGGTGGGCGACTACGTGCTCTCGGGAGGTGAGCCCGCCTGCCTGGTGCTGATCGACACCGTCGTGCGGCTGCTCCCCGGGGCGATTGGCGACCAGGACTCGGCCGCGAGCGACTCGTTCGGCCCGGGGTGGCGCGGCGGCCTCGATTGCGCGTACTATACGCGGCCGCCCGAGTACCGCGGCTTGCAGGTGCCCGAGGTGCTGCTCTCCGGCCACCACGCGCGCATCGCCGCGTGGCGCCAGCAGGAAGCCGAGTCGCGCACACGAACGCGGCGGCCCGATCTCGAGCGCACGGCACCGACATCGGCGAACAGCAGCTCCGCTACGAGCGAGCCGGAGACCTGAGCGAGCGGTGCCCGCAGATCATTCGCAGCGAAGGAAGGAAGCGATGAAGATCGTCGAGGCCATCGAGGCCCAGCAGATGAAGGAGTCGGTCACGCCGTTCGAAGTGGGTGACACCATTCGCCTGAACGTCAAGGTGATCGAGGGCAGCAAAGAACGACAGCAGCCCTTCCAGGGCGTGGTGATCCAGAAAGCGAACGCGCGCAACCGGGCCACCTTCACGGTGCGCAAGGTGACGGGCGGCGTCGCCGTCGAGCGGGTCTTCCCGCTGCACTCGCCGAACATCTCGAACATCAAGGTGTTGCGGCGCGGTCGCGTTCGCCGTGCACGTCTGTACTACCTGCGCGGTCTGCGCGGCAAGGCGGCGCGCATCCCGGAGCGCCAGAGCAAGACGTAGCGCGGAAGCTCGAGAGGGGTGGGGGATGCGGCGTCGAGCGCAGGAGCTGCGGCGACGCTTCAGTCGCCTGCGCGAGTTCGACCACGACTTCGATCCGGCGGCGTGGAGCAGCGGACGCCTGGCCGGCGTCGACGAGGCCGGCGTCGGTCCCCTGGCCGGACCCGTCGTGGCTGCTGCCGTCATCCTGCCGCCCGATTTCGAGCTCCCGGAGCTGTACGATTCGAAGCAGATGCGCGCCGCCGAGCGCGCCCGCTGCGAGCGCTACATCCGCGAGAACGCCGTCGCCGTCGCCACGTCACGCGTGTCCCCCCTGCGCATCGATCGCATCAACATCCTGAACGCCATGCTGCGGGCGCACCGGCGCGCTCTCGAGCTGCTGCCCGTGCGACCTCGCTCGGTGCTCGTGGACGGACACCGGCAGCCCGTGCTGCCGTCCGGCTGGCGGACGCGGATGTGCACCGTGGTGCGGGGCGACAGCCTGTCGCTCGCCATCGCGGCTGCCTCGGTGGTGGCGAAGTCGACGCGCGATCGCATCATGGAGCGGCTCGACCGCCGCTACCCCGGCTACGGCTTCGCGCGCCACAAGGGCTACGCCACGCGCGTGCACAAGGAAGCCGTGCGCCGGCTGGGACTCACCGGCGCCCACCGCCTGAGCTTCTGCGGCTGGCTGCAGGCCGAGGCCGAGCTCGCCCGCCAGACCACGCTGCGGCTCTGATCCCCCCCGACACCGCCGGCACCACAAACCGGCGCGACACCTACCGTCCACGCCATGGACATCTCCAGGACGTTGCAGGCCGTGCGGCGTCGAACCCGCTCCTCCCCCCGACCGGCACGGCAATGGCTCCGGCGGCTGCGCTGGACACGGCGTCGGGTCGAACGCTCCCGGCGCGCGCTTCCGGCGCGCTCTGGTCGCTCGGCACGTGGCC
>JBHHXQ010000372.1:0-3452 GCA_046757105.1 Candidatus Krumholzibacteriia bacterium | reverse complement strand
ATCGCTATCTGGCAGGAAGGAGGCCGACAGTATTGGATTACGGAAGACGGCCGTCACGACATACCAGGCCTCGGGGGTCGGAGACGCATCGAGGAAGCTGCCCTCCGGTACCTGGATCTCTGCGATGTGGTTCGACGCCGCGGGACGGAAGTCGGGAGCCGCGGCGCGATAGACCAGGTAGGACGCCACGTCGGCCGCCGTGCTCGGGTACCAGGTGAGCCGCACGGCGCTTCCGGCCATCAACGCATCGAGCCCTTGGATCGCGGGGGGCGCATCCGGACGCGCCAGCGGCCCGCCGTAGGCTCCACGATCGCTGCGCGAATCATCCGGATCGCGAAGTGCAGGATCTCCCGAGTCGATGCACTGCGAGTGTGCTCCGAGGTGCAGGTCGAGCCCGTCCAGATCCGTGAAGCGCGGATCGACCTGCGCGTCGTTGGGTCCGAGACCTCCGCCGAGGACATCCAGGCCGGCGTTCTCCCAGAATGCGTTCCAGTCGACCCGCGGCGGCTCGCCGGCGCCCAGCACGATGCCACCGATCGTGTTGTGGGCCACGACCGAGTTGGCGATCTCGCAGCCCGCGGGAGTGTCGTGCAGGTAGATGCCGCTCGCGGGGCCGCCGGTGTTGCGGGCCACGGTGACGTTGTGCAGGATCGCCGTTGCGCTCGTCGCGTGCAGGCCACCGCCCAGCACGGCCGCCGTGTTGGCGGCCAGCACGCTCGATTCGATCGTCAGGGCTCCGCCGGTGAGGTGGATGCCGCCACCACGGTCGCCGCAGCCGTTCTCCAGGATGTCGCACGAGCGCAGGCCCACGTTCGAGTCCTGCGCCCACAGCGCCCCGCCCGTCCCGCTGACCTGGTGACCCTGGAGACGCACGCCGACCAGCTCGACGCGCGCGCAGGTGTCCGCATGCAGCGCTCCGCCCCTCGTGGCACCGGTGTTGTCCCGGAGCACGTCGCCGCGCATGTCGATCTCGCTGTCCAGAAGCGCGATGCCGCCGCCCCATGCCGGGCCGAGCGCGGGATCCGCCTGGTTGAGCTCGAAGAGGTTGCCGTCCAGGTGCGCGGTGCCGTCCAGGACGTAGACGCCGGACCCACGTCCGGAGCGGTTTCTGCGGAACGTGCAGCGCTCGAGCGTCACGTCGGCACCCCAGAAGAAGGCGCCACCGCCAGCGCCTTCCACCCCCGGCGTGCCGGCGCGGTTGTCCTCGAGGATGCAGTTGCGCAACGTCGGTGAGGCATCGAAGCACAGCACGCCACCCCCGGAGAAGGCGCTCCCGAGCTGCGGTGACGAGACGAGCTGACCGGTTCCACCGCGGAGCACCAGGCCGTCGATCGTCGGCGACGTCCCGGCACCCCGGATCACCATCACCGGTCCACTTCCCGTCTGCTCGAGAATGCTCGGGAGCTCCGCCGGGTAGCGCGACACGAAGTCGTTCGACCAGCCACCCTCGAGGACGATGCTCTTGTCGATGACGACGGGCTCGTAGATGCCGCCCATGAGCCGCAGCGTGTCTCCGGAGCTGGCCGCCGCGATCCCGGCCGCGAGGCTGCGGGCCGCGGTTGCGGGCGTGTCGTAGGGATAAGTGTCGCTGCCCCAGCTGGCGACGAAGTGGACCGGCGTCGACGCCACGCTGAAGCTCTCGGGGAGCGTGACGGACTGCCCGTCGGGGCCGGTGAGGACCAGGTCGCGCGTGCCGGGCGTCGCCTCCAGATCGACATCCACCGTCAGGCGCAGCACCTGCGGGGACAGGCGTTCGAGCTCCCGCACGTCGACGCCGGCGCCGAGGTCGACGCTCGAGCCGAAGTTGAGATTCTCGCCCGCGACGATGATCTCACCGCTGTCGCCTTGCAGCATCGACTGCGGATGGATCGAGCTCACGATCGGAGCCGGAAGCTGTTCGGCGGTGCACGGGCTGCGCCACCAGCCGATCTGTCCCGGTGTGTACTCGCAGAGCGACCACGTGTTCGCCTTCATCATGCACGAGACGGAGTTCTCGTTGCACTTCTCGCAGTTGCCGTTGTCGACACCGGTCGTCCAGCACTCGTCGCAGTCGCCGCAGCCGCCGTAGCCCTCGACGTAGTACTCGTCGCAGGCTCCGAAGATGTGGGCGCTCTCGTGCGCGAACACGCGGCGGAAGCTCCAGTTGAAGCTGTGCTGCAGAAGCGCGGTGTACGGCCCGCCGAGATAGGCCCACGCGGCGAAGCCGTCCGTGAACGACGTGGGGCCAGCGGGGTTCGGGACGACGAAGGCGCTGTAGGCCCAGTCGGTACCGTGCCGCTGGCGTTGCGCGTAGTTGTGCGCGGTGGCCTGCGAGGTGTGGCTCCCGGACGCGTAGCCGAAGTTGTCGAGCACGTCGCGCACGACGTACCGGAACTCGCTGCTCGAACGCGTGACCGGCTCGCGCCACTGCGAGCAGCGCGCGTCCTCGGTCGAGTAGTAGGCCTGCACGAGGAAGGTCACCCAGCAGTCGCTGTGCTGGCTGGCCTGATCCGACCACCAGGAGAGCCCCGCCACGACCTCGTCGTAGATCTCGTCCTCGGCGCTCGACGTCCAGTCGTAGAGGTCCGGATCTGCTCCCGAGCCGTCGCTCTCCACGAAGAACAGCGACAGCGTGACCGTGCCCACCATGTAGTCGCTGTTCGCGGTGACCGAGTTGGCGCTCCCGAGCTTCCGAGACACCTCCGGGCCGCTCCTCTCGAGGTTCCGGAGCACGTCGAGCTCCGAGACGTCGCCGGCGAGAAACACGTCGCTTCCGGGCGGATACTGGTGCGCGGCGGCTGGTTTCGAAGCAACGTCGGGCCCGAGCCGCCCGCGGACACCGCGGCCGAAGAAGCGCAGCGCCGCGAGGCTGGCGCGATCGTGCACCCCGGACGGGGCCGCTGCGAGCGGCTCGCGGTGGATGCTCCGGATTCCGGCGCGCCCCACCAGCCGGGCGTCGTGGCGTGGATCGATCCACCCCGTCAGGACACGCGGCGGCAGCATGAGCGCCACCGTTCCACCCTGCGATTGCACGAGCCGCCGCGCGGCGTGCAGATCGGCTCCTTCCTCCAGCAAGAAGAGCGTGTAGCCCTCGAACCACGAGCCGTGATCGCCGTGGGATGAGGCCGGATGGGCCACGGCGCGCGCACAGGAAGCCACGAGAAACGCGACGACGAGTGCTCCTCGAGCCTTCGGATTGAGCATCGTGGCCTCCGGTGGAGCAAAACAGGGGATTGTCGCCGCAGAATTGAGGAAGGCACACGGGGACATACAGTGTGCGCACTATGAATTCTACACGATGTGTCGGCGATCGTGTAGCCTCGCTTTCCCAGTCCCCATGCATCGTCCCGGAGCGATCGTTCTCGAACCCGTCTCGCATGTGCACGCGCGGCGCAGCGTCGGACGTAGCAGCTGTTTTAGCGGGACATCCCGGTTGTAGGACGACCTACGCCAGCGTGGCCTCGAAGAGGCCT
>JBHHXQ010000371.1:0-3457 GCA_046757105.1 Candidatus Krumholzibacteriia bacterium | reverse complement strand
ACTGGCCCAGATCTACCAGTCGCACCTGGACGTCGCCGAGAAGCTGGCGGCCGAAGGGGCAACGCTGGCCGTGACCTATCAGGGCGAGACGCTGGAAGGACGCGTCCGCAAGCTGGCCGAGACGCTGCGGGCGCCGGTCGTCGCGCCCTGCAACGTCACGAGTGACGAGGAGATCGGCAGGATGTTCGAGTTCGTCGGCACCGAGCTGGGGGGACTCGACATCCTGGTGCACGCCATTGCGTACGCGGACAAGGAAGCCCTTGCTGGAATGTACTGCGCCGTGACGCGGCAGGCCTTCCTGCAGGCGCTCGAGATCGGCGCCTATTCGTTCACGGCCCTGGCGCGTGGTGCGGCTCCCTTGATGGAGGACGGCGGTGGCTCGATGGTGACGCTGACCTACTTCGGCGCCGAGAAGGTGGTGCCGCACTACAACATCATGGGTGTCACGAAGGCGGCTCTCGAAGCGAGCGTCCGCTATCTCGCCGCGGATCTCGGCCCCCAGGGCATTCGGGTCAACGCGATCTCCGCCGGGCCCGTGAAGACGCTCTCGGCCAAGGGCGTGCGCGACTTCTCTGCGATGCTCACGCATGCCAGCGAGAAGGCGCCGCTGAAACGCAACATCACCGGGCAGGACGTCGGTTCCGCGGGACTGTTCCTTCTGTCCGAACTGAGCGCCGGGATCACCGGCGAGGTCATGCACGTGGACGCAGGCTACAACGTCATCGGCATGTGACCCGGTCACTGGCGGATGCCGCGGATCCGCTCCGGCGGGCTGTGATGCGGGCCCCCAGAGGTTTGCCGTGCGTCCTGGGAGGTCGTCGGGAATGCCCAATCCGGGCTCGTTCGAGTACGAAAAGGTCATCAACGCGACCGGCATGCAGGTGCTCTTCGCATTCCTGGACGTGGTCGCCATCAAGACATGGTGGGGGGCCAGCAACGTCGTCGTGGAGCCGCGTCCGGGCGGCCTCCTGCTGGTCGAGTGGGAGCCGGGTCACGGAGGCGAGGACGATCTCCTCGGCCCGCTGGGCGGCGTGCTGGGTGGGATTCTCGACAAATCCCAGGCCGGCTACTTCGTGCACTTCGGGGCTCTCCACTGGCTCTCCCCGCGTGGCGAGAGCTTCGGCCCGACGCGCCTCGAGATCAACGTGACCTCCAGGGGTGATCCGCGCAACAGGCCGACGCTGGTGCGGATCGTCGGCTCCGCCTTCCAGTCTAGTGACAAGTGGGATCGCTACTTCGAGCTGACGAAGCAGGGTTGGCAGAAGACGAGCGCGGATCTCAAAACCTGGTGCGAAACCCAGTCACCGGAGCAGCCGGAGCAACGCATCATGGGACTGGGCGACTCGTATCTGGCCGAGGCGATCCTGCGCAGGCGGTCCATCTCCTGAACGGCCTCCACCCCTGTCGCTGGGCGCCGCCGGGGCTTACGCCGATTCGAGCGCTCAGCGTGGAGCCCTCTCTCCCGGAGGCAGGGCGAGCACCTGTGCGAGGGCCATCTCGCGCACGTGCGAGAGGCTGAGCTGGAAGCGCCATCCCTGCAGGCGTTCGCGGGTGGTGCCGCTGAACTCCAGCGAAGGCGCGCCGGACGCGTGGTGGCCGACACCCACTTCCCGCCAGATCAGGGCCTCGAGCGTCCCCGGAACCAGCGACTTGAAGAAGGCCTCCTTGGCGGCGAAGCGTGCCGCGTAGTGCGGCCACGGGTCGACCTTGGTCTGGCAGTACCGGATCTCGTCCGGCGTGAAGACCCGGCGGAGAAAGCGGTCGCCGTGACGCCGGATGGCATCGCCGACACGGCCCACCTCGACGAGATCGATTCCGCACCGCAACATCCCGCAACTGTAACACGCAGAAGCGCTTCGAGCCGCGGATCCGCGCGTGGCCGGGACCCCGCACGGCCTCGTCGCTGACGCCCGGCCGGCCCCCCGGGACCCAGCTGTAACTCGTTGCGCCGCAGGACCTTGAAGCCTTGAGTCCCGATGCCGGATTTGGTACACTGGCACACACGGCAGGAACCCAGGGTTCTACTCGGGCAGGCCGCGTTGCCGTCGTCTGCCGAGGGCCTTAACCTGTTGCCATCTTGTAAGATCGGGTGTTGCGTTGTCGTGGGGCGGGGTTGTGCATCTCGCCGCCTGGACAGCGCGCTTTGGATTTGGACTCAGAGGCTGCCTCCGGGCAGGACCTCGACGCCGCACAGCGCGCGTTGTACCGATGGAGTTCTCGATGCAGCAACTGGAACTCGAACTCACGAGCAAGATCGCAGAGCTCGCGGAGATTCCGCCCGAACGCGTCGAACGTGACACGCCCCTCAAGGATCTGGGTGTGGACTCCTTGATGGTGCTCGAACTCGTGGCCTTCATCGAGAAGCGCACACGCTGCGAGATTCCCGAGAGCGAAATCCCCAAGGTGCGGACGCTCGGGGACATCCTCGAGCACGTTCGCAACGGCAACGGCCGTCTCTAGAGGTTCGGGGTTCCGCCCGAGATCGCCCCTCCCGCATCCCCTCGCGAAGAATGCGGACGGAGGTCCATCGTGACACGGCGCCCGGATTCCGAGCGCATCGTCGTGACCGGTCTGGGTGCAGTCACATCGATCGGCTGCGATGTGGAAACGCTCTGGAGGAACCTGCTGGGCGGCAGGAGCGGCGCAGCGACCATCACGTCCTTCGACACCTCGCCCTACAAGACGCACATCGGCTGCGAGGCCCGCGACTTCGATCCCGAGCCGGTCCTCGGGGAGCATGCCGCCCGCGTGGGGCGAGCGTCCCAGCTCGCCATCCACGCGTCCGCCCTGGCGCTCGTGGACGCGGGCTGGCGCTGGTGCGGCCCGGCGCGGCCGGTGTCAGCGGCCGGGGGGTCGGGTGCGCGGAGTGCAGCGGGTTTCCCGTCGCTCGATCCGGAACGCACGGCGGTTTCCGTGGGCACGACGCTCGGCGAGCCGCATGTCCTCGAGCACATGCCGGAGAGCTGGGACGAGTGGCGCTCCGACAGCCCGGTCTGGAGCGCCCTGGTGGGTGCTCCCTGCAGCGTGATCGCGCGCAATGTGGGCGCCGCCTTCGACCTGTGCGGCCCCAACATCACGATTCCCACCGCGTGTGCGGCCGGGAACTACGCCATCGGCCACGGCGTCGAGTTCCTGAGGATGGGTCGCGCCGACGTGGTCGTGGCCGGAGGCGCCGATGCCTTCTCGCGCTCGGCGTTCACCGGCTTCTCGCGCCTGCACGCGATATCGTCGGACGCCTGCCGCCCCTTCGACCGCAACCGCAGCGGCCTGCTTCTCGGAGAAGGAGCCGGCGTTCTGGTCCTGGAGACGCTCGAATCGGCGCGTGCGCGCGGTGCACGCATCGATGTGGAGATTCTGGGCTACGGGCTGTCGTGCGATGCGTATCACATCACGGGACCGCATCCCGAGGGCGAGGGCGCCCGGGGTGGGGATGAGGCCGGAGCCGACGCCCAGGGGT
>JBHHXQ010000370.1:0-3457 GCA_046757105.1 Candidatus Krumholzibacteriia bacterium | reverse complement strand
ACCGCGGGCCGCCACTCGAGGACGACGTCGCGGTCCGCGAGGAGTTCGCTCGCCTCGGGCACGACGACGACCGCTTCGCCGGCATGGCTCACGCGCACCGGGTGCGAGGGACAGCGGACGTCTGCGAGCGGCATCCCGGCGTCGATGCGGGCCCGGAACGAGGCAGTCGGCGCGGTGGGCGCGAAGGACTCCTGGAAGGGGGGTGTGACGCGATCGGCGTCGGCCACGATCGACGAAACGATGGCCGTTCGGCCCGTGGCTTCCTCGACGAGCATCACGGCTTCCGGCACGAAACGCGGCGTGAACGTCAGCGGAAACGTCAGGCTGAACTGCCCGTCACGATACTGCGCCTCCTCGACGTACTCGAGAACCACGCAGACCGACTGTCCCGGATTGATGTTGGCGACCGATGTGGTGAACAGGTTCGGGCGCTCCTGCTCGACCAGAGCCGCCTTCTTCCCCTGCTTCTTGGCCCGCTCGTAGGTTCTCCTGGCTTGCTGCCGTTCCTGGACGATGGAGACGATGCGCCTGGACCCGATGCGCATCTCCATGTGGTGCACGGCCGCGTCTTCGGGGAGCGGGAACACGTAGAGCGCCTCGATGACCTCCTGGCTCGGGTTGAAGAAGCGCTGGGTGACCGTCCCGTGCACCATGATGCCGGAGACGTCGAGCGACACGTCCGTGTCTTGCATCGGCAGCGGCACGAGCCCGCGCTCCGTGCGCCAGAGCAGCTCGCCCGTCTGCACGTCGGCCAGTCTGATCGGCGGACCGGCGGCCGACCCGGATGGCGGCGTGGCCGGGACGACGTCGAGCGGACCCGCCGCGCTCGGAGTCTCGGCCGTGGCATCGGTCTTCGCTGCATCGGAAACCTGGCCGCTGGCGCTGGTCGCGACCATCAAGGAGACACACAGCACGACGACGCACGTGCACTCCCGGAACGAGACGGAGCGCGGCGCAGTGGAATGCTTGGCGCATCCGTGCCGCTGCGGATCCGGCCCGCGACCGCGCGAGTCGTTCGGGGGCCAGTCGCACCTCGCCCCCCGAAGGCTGGAAGCGTTCCCGCTCATGTCACTCTCCTCTCGAGAAGCCCACTCGAGAGAAGGCGATTGGTGTGCCACGGCCGGCACATGGATTCTCAAGGAGTTAGGGCAGTCCGCCGCGGAGGGTGTGTCCTGGGGCTCCCACATCCCGTGTCGCGGCGGCCACAGCGCGCCTCGGGTCGGCGGCGCCGGCCAGGACGCCGGCGGGTGGGATGCACGGGAGACGAAAACATGCGACGAGGGCCCGGGCTTCCGGGCCCCGCGTTCGTGCCGGTCGCGAAGGTATGCTCGAGAACCCGGCGCCGCGGGCCGTGCGGCCGCAATGTCGGTTCCCCCGGGCGGCTCGACGTGTGGCCCGGAAGAGCTCTGCGGCTTTCATCTCGAAAAGGGCGGGACGCCAGCGAGTCGCTCGCAGTGGCGCGCCGGCCGTCGAGAACGGGACCTGGAGCGCGAGGGCCTGGACCGCCGCGTCACGGCGGGCGCCCAGTTCACGGGAGGCGCAGCGTCTGAACGCGGGAGTTGGCGATCTCGCGGCCGCCGGACAGCGCCACCACGCGCCACAGGAGGACGCGCGACGGCGCCACCGTGTCCCACACGTCGTGCATGCCCAGAACGATGGCGTTCTGCAGGCCGGCCACGTGCCGGCTCACCTCTTTCATGTCGGTCGAGAAGAAGCGCACCTCGTACGTCTCGGCACCCTGGAACGACGTCCACTGAATGCGGAGGATCGAGGCCACCGGCCGGCTCGGGTCGGCTTCGATCGAGCCGAGCACCTTGATGGCCGACTCGGCCCCTGCTCCGAGGAGGCGGGCGATGCCCGGTTCGTCGGGACGATCGAGGAGGGAGGCCGCGGCGAGGAGCACGAGGACCGTGGTCGAAAGCGCCCAGGGCCGGCGTGCCACGAGCCGGAGCACGCGGCGGGCGGGATCGCCGCGGCGCGCATGCACGGATGCCGTGTCCCCGGCTTGCGCTTCTCCGGTCTCATGGTCGTGCACCAGCTGTGTGGGATCGGATCTGCGGGTGCCGGTCACGTCTTCCCCCTGGTGATTTGGCGGTCCTCGAACTCGGGGCGGGCTGCAGCGCGACTCCGACGTGACCCGCGTCTCGACCCGTCGGGACGTGATGGAAGGAGACTTGCACACGGCGCAGGTGACGGCAAGAGCGGAGCCGGTGAGGTGGGGTGTGTTGCTCCCTGGAAATGCAGGCACTATTCTCTTCCGGCCGGTGTGCCAGCTGGATGCGGTCGCAACGGCGTCGACCCGATCCGTCGATAGCAGTGTCGGTTGCGGCTCGTGAAAGGAACGAACTTGCCCTCGGCCACCCGGACGTTCGCAGCCTGCGGGCTGTGCACGGCGCTCCTCTTGGGGGCGAGTGGAAAGGCAGCAATGAGCCAACCTTCTCCCGCCACGCAGGCCAGCTCTCCCTGGCCGGACGCCGCCGTGGTGGCGGCGATGCGCGCTCTCGAGTCGGATCCGGGCGTGCGGCGGGCCCTGGAGCTTCTGGGCCAACGGGGAGAGGAGATCACCGATCTGCAGGTGCGCTTTGCGCGGATCCCGTCCCCCGATCACCGCGCCGCCGAGCGCGCCGACCTCCTGAAGCGGCTCCTGGGTGAGACCGGGCTGCGCGACGTACGCACGGATGCCACGGGGAACGTCATCGCGGTGCTTCCGGGAGGCACGGCGGGGCTCCCGGCCGTCATTCTGAGCGCCCATGTCGACACGGTGTTCCCGAACCTCGAGCACATCGAGATCGAGCGGGACGGCAGCATCCTGCGCGGACCAGGCATCGCGGACGACGCCGCGGGGCTCGCCGCCGTCGTCCATCTGGTGCGGGCGCTGCGCGATGCCTCGGTTCCGCTGCGACGTGACGTGGTCGTCGTCGGGACGGTCGGAGAAGAGGGCGAGGGCGATCTGCGCGGTGTGAAGCATCTGTTCGAGTCGGAGTATGTGCCGGCGCGCGTGCTCGCCTTTCTGACGCTGGATCTCGGCGGACACCAGCACGTGGTCAACGGCGGTCTGGGGAGCCGCCGGCTGCGCGTGACGGCACGCGGCCCCGGAGGGCACAGCTGGGGAGATTTCGGGCGCCCGAATCCGATCCACACGCTGTCGCGGGCGGTGGGGTTCTTCCTGGACGCGATACCGCCAGGCGATGCGCGCAGCACCTACAACATCGGCACCATCCAGGGCGGGAGCAGCGTCAACGCGATCCCGGAGAGCGCCTGCATGCATGTGGATCTGCGCAGCGAATCGCCTGCCGCGCTGGAGGAGCTCGAGCAGGCGTTTCGAGACGCGCTCGACCAGGCCGTGGAGCGCGAGCGCCAGTGGAGCCGCGAGCGCGCCGAGGAGCTGCACGTCGTCGTCGAGGTCATCGGAGACCGACCGGTCGGGGAGACGCCGGCCGATTCCGATCTGGTGCGA
>JBHHXQ010000369.1:0-3465 GCA_046757105.1 Candidatus Krumholzibacteriia bacterium | reverse complement strand
GGAATTATGTGCAGCACCGGATTATGCGGAGGGGGGCGAGCGAGAGTCGCGGAACGGTAGTAGTGCGTGGTGGACGAGGAAATTGAGGTGCACATAATCAAAGCGTGTTGAGAAAGGCGAGAAGCCGGTCGGTCGGTTGATACCTTGCACGGGATCGGGCCGGTTCCGTGATCTTCTCGATCGCTCGTGTCTTCATCGTTAGGTCGGCTTCTACGTACGCGTGGGTTGTGGCGGTACTCTCGTGCCCGAGCCAAAGGGCGATGACGACCATGTCGACCCCGGATTGAAGGAGGTGCATCGCGGTGGTGTGCCTCAGAAGGTGCGGAGATACTCCCCGGTCTCGTAGGCTTGGGCACGTCTCGCGTGCTATCGTCAGGGAAGCGTCAAGTCGTGTGCGGACCCCAGATCTCGTGAGCCGTTCACCACGCCGACTCGGGAAAAGTGGGCACCCGACTGGAGTGCTGATCCGACGGAGCCAGTTGCCCAGTTCTCCTTTCGTCCTTTTCCATACTGGGACGATGCGTTCCTTGCGGCCTTTACCGCGGATGCGAAGCGTTGCGGTGGATCCCGACTGGAAGTCTTCGGTATTCAACCCGATGACCTCGGATACTCGTGCACCGGTGTTGTACAGGGTCATGAGCATCACTCGATCCCGATGTCCACTCCAGGTAGTAACGTCGGGGGCATTGATCAGAGCGGCCACTTCCTCGCGCGAGAGGTAGTCGACGGGCCTCCTGTCGAATCGCTTCAGGGGGATGGCGAGGACGCGCTTGATGGAGGCGAACGCCGTCGGGTCCTGCAGGGCCGCGTATTGGAGGAACGAACGGATCGCGGCGAGACGGACATTCCGGCTTCGTACGCAGTTCCGTCTCTCCTGCTCGAGGTGGTCGAGAAACGCCAGAATCTGCGGGGCGTCCAGGTCGCTGAGTGTCAACGAGGCGGGAGGCTTCCGGAGGCGTCGCTCGCTGAACCTGAAGAGAAGGCGAAAGGTATCCCGGTAGCTGCAGATCGTTGCAGGACTGACGTTTCGCTGGTTGCCCAGGTACTCGCAGAAGAATCGCTGAACCAAAACAGCGAAGTTGGTCTGGGATTCGGTAGCCTTCATCTCTGGCCTCCGTTGTCGCGGCACACAAAGCGCTCGAATCGAGAACTTACGACTTCCATGAGCTCGGGAATCCCGGTGACGTACCAGTAGGTATCCGTAACTTTGACGTGCCCCAAGTATGTGGACAGAGAAGGCATTGCGACGTCGATATCGACTCCCTCTTTGTACCACGCCAGCAGACGACCACACACGAATGTGTGGCGCAGATCGTAAAGACGTGGAGGTCGTCGACCACGGTTTGATTCCCAGTTAAGCTGGCGACGCAAATAACGAAACGCCCAGAGTGCTTTCTTGTGCGTGAGCGGACTACCGTCGTCGAGCAAGAAGAACGCAGGGGACTGGGGTCGCCGAACATATTGGTCGCGAAGACGTGCGTAGGTCCGGAGCGCGGTCGTTACGGTCGGATGGAGTACGACGATCCTGGACTTGGAGAACTTCGTCTCGCGAACCGTGATCGTGTGGGTGTGGAAGTCGACGTCGTCTCGAGTCAGTCGCAGCGGTTCAGGTGGACGCATGCCAGTGCAGGCAAGCAAACTCAGGTAGGCCCGAACACTGCGAGACCGAAAACCTCCGCATGGACGGAGCCCGCGCGCGGCCTCCAGGAGATCGTGCAGCTGCTGATGGGTATAGATATGCGGTGCGCGCCGATGCTGAGAGGGGCCGAGAATGCCCTTTGGAGGAATCTCGGTAAGGGGCTCGATAGTGCGGAGGAAGCGCGCGAAGGGACGCAGGATCAGTAGACGCCGCGCAGCGCTGCTGTGTTTTGCAGGACAGGCGGCCCGCGCCCAACGCAGTGCCAAGTCCACCGTGAGAGGTTCACCCGGTGCTAGCCGATCGGTGAACCGGGCAAAGTCACGGAGCGACTCGCCCGCGATCGTGAGCCGGTAACCGAATGCCCGCCGCATAGCGAGGTACTCCTTTACCCGTTCCGTCATGCAGCCGTGTGCGCTCATGAGTGATCCTCCGGCCACGGGAGGGCGACTGTGGCAAGACGGGAAAGATCCACCTTGGTGTAGATGGCCGTCGTGTCGAGACATCGGTGTCTGAGGACATCGGCGACCTCCTTAATGGAAGCTCCACCTCTGACCATTCGCGTCGCCGCGGTGTGTCGCAGGATGCGGGGGCCGGTGATGACCTTGGCCAGCCCCGCACGGGAAGCTGCCCTGAGGACCACATTGCACACTATCTGCCGTGTGATTGCTTGGCCCACCGGAGGTCTAAGGCGAAGGAAGACCTCGCGCCCGGCTGTCTCGGGGCGCTCTCGGCGCAGGTATCCCGCGATCGCACTGCCGACCGCTGCCGGAATGGGGAGCTCGTCGTCGCGACGGGACTTGCCTCCAACGATTCGCAGCGTTCCCTTACGCCAGTCGATGTCATCGAGACGAAGCCGGGCGACCTCGCCGGCGCGTAGTCCGAGGTCAGCCAAACATCGAGTGATGGCGTAATCACGACGACCCGTGGCGGTCTTGCGATTGAACGCGCCGAAGAGAGAACGTACTTCGTCGTCGTTCAGGCTCTTCGGAAGAGGTGCCCGCTTCCAGCTGGCGGCAGACGGGACAGCCATGAGCAACGCTTCGTCAGCCTCACCCTGCAGCAGCAGAAAACGGAAGTAGCTGCGTAGCGACGATGCGAGAACATGCGTGCTTCCCGCTTTGAGGCCAGACGCACGTCTCGACACGAACCGCATCACATCTTGCGGAGCGAGCCGCGCAGGCTCGACCGGACCGTCACCAAAGGCGTAGTGCAGGAACTCGCGTACGTAGCGCCTTCGATACGTGCGGGTCTCCTCGCGCATGCCACAGGTCGTCACCAAATGGCGGTCGAACCGTTGAACTTCGTGATCTGTCTGTGCCGGCGCGGCCTCTCGTTTCTGTGGCCGATAGCACCCTGCATCGAGCACGATCTCGAAATGCCGCAGTGCCGCACGGACAGTTTGACGTTGCCGCACGCCCGGGAGCGGGCAGCGGCACCTTAGCAGGTGCCGTGAGAGGAAGGCTGCAATGAGGTCGTCGGTGATCTCCGACGGTCCCAACTTCTTCCGTACAATCCAGAGCGCGAAGTGAACCGCTCCCTGCTCGTAGAAAGAAACCGTCGTCGAAGCATATCCTCGCAAGCGTAGGTACGCTTCGAACTCTTGGAGGATCGGGAGAAATCCAGATCCCTCGATCTTTCCGCGGACCCGCACATTCCTGATGACATCTTCCAACATGGACCCTCCTTCCCGGCCATCTGGCCGAATGAGGGTCCATCGTTATGTGCATTTTGTTACCGCAGGAAGGGCCATCTTCCCCACTGCCAGCGGTGTATACGCGGCGGCGAGCCGTGGACTCCGCATAATCCGGTGCTGCACATAATTCCGA
>JBHHXQ010000368.1:0-3511 GCA_046757105.1 Candidatus Krumholzibacteriia bacterium | reverse complement strand
CACCTGCGCTGCCGGCCGCGGCGGCACTGGTCGGCTTGCCCGGGCTCTCGTTCGCGGTGGCGTGGTTCGCGGCGACACTTGCCTGGTACCCGGCAAGAGTGCACGTCGCGCGTCGCCATCGTGCCGCCGAGGTGGCCTTGTGCGTCGGGGTCATCGCGGCGCTCTGGGTCTATGGCGCCCGCAGACAAGCCGCCGTGGAGGCGATGCCCACGGAGCGCGAGCTCGAGCTGGTGCTCGTGCAATCGAACATCGGCGATCCACTCGCGTTCGAGCAGGACGGCCTGCCAAGCATGGCCGACACCGTGGTGGCGACCTACGTCCGGATGACCCGCCAGGCCATGCTGGAGGGTCCAGCCGATTTCGTCCTCTGGCCCGAGACCGCGGTTCCCGCCGGACCGGGGGACGTCGTCTTCGACCGCATCCGCTCGCTGGTTCTCGAAATGGACACCGCGCTGATCTTCGGCGGCTACGACTTCGAGATGACCGAGTCGGGACGCTGGCGCATCTTCAACACGCTCTTCTGGATGAACCGCTCCGGGGACCTGGCCGGTCGTTACCACAAGCACAACCTCGTCCCGCTCGGGGAGCACGTGCCCTTCTCCGACCGCTTCCCCTTCTTGCGGAACCTGCTGCCGGACCCGGGCGAGTTCTCGCGTGGGCCCGGAGCGCGCGTCATGAAGATGGACGGCGTGTCCTTCACGCCGCTCATCTGCTACGAGCTGCTCTTTGCACGCTACGTGCGCCGCGGCCTGCGTCTCGGGGGTGAGGTGCTTCTGAACGTCACGAACGACTACTGGTTCGGCCGCTACGCCGAGCCGGAGCAGCACCTGGCGCTGGCCCGGATGCGCGCATTCGAGACCGGGCGGCCGATCATCCGCGTGACGAACACGGGCTTCTCGGCGCTCATCGACGCCACCGGCCGGGTGGTCGCGCGGACGGGTCTGTGGCGCCCGGAGATCCTGCGCGTCACCCTGCAGGTTCCCCGCATGCACCAGACCCCCTACACCCGTTGGGGGGAATGGGTCACGGTCCTGTTCGTGGTCGTTGCGTGGGGCGCCGTCGCGATCCTCTGGAAGCTCGCAAGGTGACGTGATTCCGGGGCTCGTTCGACACGCCCAAGCCGTCTCGTTCGGGAGCGCTGCTGGTGGCTGCGGTCGGGACCGCTCTTGTGCGGCCGTCCGGCGGCCGGTAGGATTCTCGCTCTCGGTGGAATCCACCCAGGCAGGCTCACCTCGGGCAAGACGGGCATTCGATGCAGTGGGCAGTGGTTCGGGTCGCCAGCGTGGCGCTGCTTGCGATGATCGCCTTCGCGGCGGTCGTCCCCGGCGGCGGGTACGTGTTCGACGATCACGTGCTCATCGAGCGGAACTCCGACCTGCGTCGCGGTGACGTGTGGTGGGCGTCGTTCGGGCGCGACTACTACGCCACCAGCGAGCAGCCGGGATTGTCCGGCTACTACCGGCCGATCGCGGTTCTGTGCAACGCGTTCGACGTCGGCGTGTGGCGTTCGGGTCCACGCGGATCGCACCTCACGAACGTGATTCTCCACGTGCTGGCGAGCCTCGCGGTCATGCCGGCGCTGTGCGCGCTGGGAGCGTCGTCGTCGGTCGCGTGGGTGGTGGCGCTCGTCTTCGCGGTGCATCCCGCGCACGCGGAGTCGGTGGCCTTCATCGCCGGGCGTGTCGACGTCCTGGCCGCGCTCTTCGTCCTGCTCGGCGTGGCCGCGGCCGGATCGAGGTCGCGTTTCGACTGGCTCGGCGTCGGCCTGGCAGCCCTGCTCGCATTCCTCTCCAAGGAAATCGCCATCGTCCTGCCGGTGCTGCTGATCGTCGTGTGGCGGCGTCGAGCCGCAGCCGACCCCGGAGCTCCCGCATGGCCGCCGGCACAGGTGGCGGCGGTCGTTGCCGCGAGCCTGTTCGTACTTTTCTTGCGCCATCGTGCGCTCGGGGACCTCCTGCCGAGCTCGGCGCACGCGGCGCGCCCGGAAGGCGCCGCGCTGCTTCCGCTGCAGACCCTCCTCTTCTCGCTGGCCTCGCTCTTCGCGCCGGCCAGGCTCGTCTCCATGGAGCCGGACCCCTCGCACCTCGGCCTGTTGCGCCTGGGTGCAGGCGCCGCCGTCGTGCTCGGCGTCTGGGGCTTTGCGTTCCGAAGTGCGAGCGGCGCGCGACCGCTGCTTCGCAACGCCGCGATCGCGGGTGGCGTGACGCTGCTGCCCGTCATGAATCTGCTGCCGCAGGAGACCCAGCTTTCCGAACGCTTCCTGTACCTGCCCTCGGTGTTTCTTCTGGCTCCGCTCGGCGTCCTGGCGTCGCTCGGCTGGCAGCGAGGCAGGGTCGTACGTGCCGCGACGACGACTGCCGGCGTGCTGCTCCTCGCCGCTCTGCTTGGCCTGTCGAGCTGGCGCGCCGAAGCCTGGCGCACCGACGTGCGGCTGTGGCGGCAGGCAGTGCGCGAGGAGCCGGAGCGTGCCGCATTCTGGGACCGCCTGGGACTCGCACTGACGGAACGACGCTCCTACGCCGAAGCCGAGCAGGCTCTGCGGCGCGCGGTCACACTCGATCCGCAGTACTTCAACGCGCTGCACAACCTGGGGGTGCTGCTGCAATCGACGCGCCGGCTGCCCGACGCCGCAGAGGCCTACCGCGAGGCGCTCCGCGTCCGTCCGCGCAGCGTCAGCGCACACGTCAACCTGGGACGGGTCCTCAGGCAGTCGCGCGATCTCGAGGGCGCCTACCGCGAGTTCCAGGCCGCCTTGCAGATCAAGCCCGATCACTTCGAAGCGCAGCGGCTTGCTGGCATGACCGCGCTCGGCCGCGGTGATCTGGTGACCGCACAACGTCACCTCGAAGCGGCGCAACGGCTGGCCCCGTCCCACGCGGGCGTGCGCCAGGCCCTCGAGAAGCTGCGACGCGCCCCCTCCAGCGGCTCGGAATCCGGGTCTTCCCCACCTCGCAGGCCGGGTGGTGCAGCCCGGAGCGGAAGGGGATGACGTTCCGAGAATGAAGCAGGACGGCACCTACGAACGGATCTATGCCGTCGTGAGGCGCATCCCGAAGGGGCGCGTCGCCACGTACGGACAGGTGGCGGCGCTCGCGGGCCTCGGGGGTCATGCACGTCAGGTCGGCTATGCGCTGCACACACTCGCGGACGGCAGCCCTGTCCCGTGGCATCGTGTGATCAACGCGAAGGGCGAGGTGAGCAGGCGCGCGGAGCCCGGCTGGGAGCGGATCCAGCGCCTGCTCCTCGAATCGGAAAGCGTCCGCTTCGACGACCGGGGCCGCATATCGCTTGCGAGCTTCCGCTGGCGGCCGCGGCCCCGGCGGCGTGAACCGGTCCGACGCCGGCGCTAGTGTTGTACCAGCACCCGGCCACGCAGCACTTCGATTGGCCCGCAGTCCCGTCAACGCGTTGGAACCGTGTGGCTTGGAGCTTCTTCTGGCGAAGGCCCGAGCAGGTCGGGGGTGGAGGAGTATACTCGTGGCAAGCTCGAGAAGCTGGCTGCCGGACCTCT
>JBHHXQ010000367.1:0-3547 GCA_046757105.1 Candidatus Krumholzibacteriia bacterium | reverse complement strand
CGTGTCGTAGACGAGACCCTTGCCCGCGAAGAGGAGCGTCCGCTGCGTCTCGGCTTCAGCGCCGTACGTGAGACGAATCACGCGCGGCTTGTGGCGCTCGACGTGCATCGAGGCGCGGGCCACAGCCGCGATGAGCGGATAACCTTGCTGCAGCTCGGCGTCCTGGACGATCTCGACACGCACCGGTGTGCCTTCGAAGGCATTCCGACAGTAGGCAGCCATCGCCTCCGGGGTCATGCGCTCGGGCTGGGTGCCACCGAGGTCGCGTGCGACGCGCCGGCCCGACTCCATCGCCAGCACCCAGCGCCGCACCTTCTCGGGGTCGGCGACACCCTCCGACCAGAAACCGACGGTCTGGATCGGCTCGACCTCTTCGACACCGAGTGCCTCGCGGGCTTCGAGCGGCTCCCACAGCCCACCGAGAACACCGAGAAGGCTCACCTCGAGAGCACGCGCGTACTCGTCCCGATCCGGAACACCCGCGACGAGAACCAGCGGGCGGCGCGCACCCGCGTCACGGGCACGGAGGATCCCCTGCCTGGCCGCATCGGCGTAGCGGCGGACGTCGTCGTAGTCGCGATCGAGCCGTCCCGTCGGCGCCATGACGAGCCGCCCCCCGGCCAGCCCGGGTGCCGCCTGGAGCGTGACGGCCTCGTCGACCTGGGCGTCGATCTTCTTCGCCACGTCGCAGGCCGACTGGACCGACTTCACACGCGCGAAGGAGTCGGTCTGGCCGATGGCGACGATGGCATCCCAGCCGGACTCCGCAAGCACTTCCCTCTCGACGTTCTCCACGAAAACCAGATCTGGCATGAGCGTGCCTACCTCCAGACGGATGTTCTCGATCAGCGAATCCGTTGGCGGGCCGTTCTCGGCCGCGCGTACTGCGGAGCGATGATCGAGAGCATACAACGAATCGGCCGGCGCCGCGGCGCTGCTCGCGTGCCGCCCTCTCGACACCTGGCAGGCCCGACTGAGCTTTGCGGGGCCGGGCCCCGGACCAGCGCACGGAACCGGGGGGCTCGCGCCGCCCGGCTGCACGAGGGCTCGGGATGCCGCACCGCGTCCCGGTGGGGGACCTCCTCAGCCGCCGCCGGGGCCGAGGGCGCGGTCGAGGTTGAAGGCGGCGCTGATGAGCGCGAGGTGCGTGAAGGCCTGGGGGAAGTTGCCGAGCGCCTCGCCGCGGGCACCGGTCTCCTCGGCGTAGAGACCGAGGTGGTTCGCGTAGCCGATCATCTGCTCGAACATGAGACGGGCCTGGTCGAGCCGGGAAGGATACACGCGGCCGGCGCGGGTGAGCGCCTCGACGAGCCAGAACGTGCAGATGTTGAAGGTGCCCTCGTCACCTCGCAGTCCGTCACCAGTCTCGCTGACGTTGTAGCGGTACACCAGGCTGTTCGAGAGCAGGCCACCCTTCTCCGGCGGCTTGCAGATGGCGTCGAGCGTCTTGAGCATGCGCGGGTCGGTCGGGGAGAGGAAGAAGACGAGCGGCATCAGGAGGTTCGCGGCATCGAGCGAGCGGCTGCCGTAGTGCTGCACGAAGGCTTCGCGGTCCGGATTCCACCCCTTCTCCATGATCTCCTCGTAGATCTCGTCGCGCATCTGGAGCCAGCGCGCTCGATCGGCGGGGAACGAACGCTTCTCGGCCAGCCGCAGGCCGCGGTCCAGCGCCACCCAGCACATGAGCTTGGAGTACACGAACTGCTTCTTGCCGCCGCGTACCTCCCAGATGCCTTCGTCCTCATCCCGCCAGTGGTCGCAGACCCAGTTGATCAGCCGCCGCAGCTGTGACCACAGGTCGTACGAGATGGGGCTGCCGTACTTGTTGTAGAGGTAAACCGAGTCCATGAGCTCGCCGTAGATGTCGAGCTGCAGCTGGTTGTAGGCGCCGTTGCCGATGCGCACGGGGTGCGAGCCCCGGTAGCCTTCGAAGTGGTCGAGCATCTCTTCGGTCAGCTCGTGGCGTCCGTCGATGCCGTACATGATCTGCAGCGAGCCATCGGGGTTGAGCTCGCTGCAGCGCTCTTCGAGCCAGCGCATGAAGCTCCCGGCCTCGCGCGTGAAGCCGATACGCAACAACCCGTACAGGGTGAAGGCGGCATCGCGAATCCAGGTGTAGCGGTAGTCCCAGTTGCGCGGGCCGCCGATTCCCTCGGGGAGGCTGCAGGTGGGGGCGGCCACGATGGCCCCGGTGGGCTCGTAGGTCAGCAGCTTGAGCAACAGAGCCGAGCGGTGCACCATCTCGCGCCAGCGCCCGGTATAGGTGCTCTGCGAGAGCCAGCGGCGCCAGAACTGCACGGTGGTCTTGAAGAGCCCCATGGACTCGAGCTCCGAGAGCGCCACGCCGCAGTCGCCGCCGGGTCCGACCTCGCGCAGCACGAAGGCGAGCGTCTGCCCCTCGTGCAGCGTGAACTCGGCGCAGACACCCTGTGCGTTCCGGCGCAGAGGAACCGCCGACGCGAGGCCCAGGCTGAGCTCCGCGGACGAGAAGCAGGCGCCGTTGGGGTACAACGAGACCTCGTGCGCTGCGCGCCCGTAGTCGAATGCGGGCCGGCAGTCGAGCCGGAACCGCATCGTGCCGCGCACGGCCGTCACGCGCCGCACGAGCCAGCGCCGCGCCGGGTCTTGCGTGGGCAGTCCGGCCGGCATGTAGTCGATCACCTGCCCGACGCCTTCGTCCGACAGGAAGCGCGTGACCAGGAGGTTCGTGTCCGGCCAGTAGAACTGCCTGTGGTGCACGTCCCCGTCGGTCGGCGCGATCCGGAAACGGCCGCCCTTCTCGTCATCCAGAATCGCCGCGAACACGCTCGCCGAGTCGAAGCGGGGACAGCAGTACCAGTCGATCGATCCGTTCATGCCCACCAGGGCCACGGTGTGCATGTTTCCGATGAGGCCGTAGTTCTCGATCGGCTGGTAGTTCATCACGCCTCCGATCAGGCTGTTGGATGCGGCGCCACCTGGTCCCTTCCGTCTCGACGCCGGGCAGGTCTCCGGTCGCCCGGCCGGAGTCCACGACCCATTCTCCGTCCAGGGGCCGGCGCGCGAGACGGCGGCCGCCGCCGGCATGCAGCGCCGTCAGGGTCCCGCCCGTGGTCGGGAACCCGCAGGCGTCGACCGGCGGACCCCGAGCCTGGAACCATCCGGTGGAGGACCGATCCCGGGTCGCGTCCGACCTGGGCTGCGTCGAGGTGATGGCGCTGCCGGCGCGGGCAGGTGGAGAAGCAGTGCGACGAGAGGGGCCAGGAGCGACTTCGAAGCACTGGCGTGCCGGACCTCGCGGAGCGCCGGCCGGAGGTTCCCACAAAGAAACCGGCGTCGCAATCGCGAAGTCGGGCCGAAGCCGAGCCGGATGCCGGCCCTGCGTCGGCTCCTAGTCGGGGACCACGGCCAGCGAGATCTCGTGGGGGCCCACGGTCGGGTCGTGGAATGCGAGCACGCCTTCGTCGGAGACGGAGAGCGTGAGGCTGGAGCTGGCGGAGCGCACGCCGACGCGGGCGCGCGGCTCCAGGCCGACGAGGAGGTGCAGGCAGGGACGTGCCGTGTCGAG
>JBHHXQ010000366.1:0-3547 GCA_046757105.1 Candidatus Krumholzibacteriia bacterium | reverse complement strand
GTGACTGCGACCGCTACATCGAGTTCTGGAACCTGGTCTTCCCGCAGTTCGACATGCAGCAGGACGGAACGCTCGCGGCGCTCGCGCATCCGGGCATCGACACCGGCATGGGCCTCGAGCGCACCGCTTTCATCGCGCAGGGGGTGCGCGACAACTTCCATTCCGATCTCTTCCGGCCGCTCGTCATGCACATCCAGGATCTCTCGGGTGTGGAGTACGAGCGGGACGAGGCGACCCGGCTGGCGATGAACGCGGTGGTCGATCACGTGCGCGCCCTCGCCTTCACGCTGGCCGAGAACATCTATCCGTCGAACGAGGGCCGGGGCTACGTGCTGCGGCGCATCCTGCGGCGTGCGAGCGGCAAGCTGCGCTCGTTGGGCGTACACGATCCACTCCTCTACAAGCTGGTGGAGCCGTTGGTGGACGTGATGGGTGAGGCGTATCCGGAGATCGCGCAGGCCTCGGCGCGCGTCGCGGCGCTCATCGAAGCCGAAGAACAGCGCTACGTGAGTACTCTCGAAGCGGGCATGTCGCGCTTCGAGGACGCCCTGCGCGCGGCTGGCAAGCACGCCGGCGTCATGCCGGGTCGGGAGGCCTTCACGCTCTACGACACCTACGGCTTCCCGCCCGAGCTCACCGCCGAGATGGCCGGTGACCGCGGCGTGCGCATCGACATGGAGGGTTTCCGCAGCGCCATGGAGGAGCAGCGCTCGCGCTCGCGCTCGCGTGCCGCCTTCACGCAGAGCGCGCACCCCGGCGAGCTCCCGCGCGTCGAGCTGGCGGCGGCCGCTGCCAGTGTCTTCGTGGGGTACGAGCGCGTGCGTGAGGAGTCGGCGCTGCAGGTGCTCTGCTGGCGGCGTGGCGAGCAGCTCGAAGACGATGCACACCCCGACATGCCGCTGGCCGGCCAGACGTTCGAGCTCGTCCTCGAGAGGACACCGTTCTACGCCACGTCCGGCGGCCAGGTGGCCGATTCGGGTGTCCTGTCGAGCGAGGACTTCATCTGGCGCGTCGTCGACGTCCGCAAGGAGAACCAGCAGATCGTGCACACGGCCGTGATGCTGCAGCATCCCTCCGGAATCCGCTCCTGGGAGGACCTCGTGGCGTGGATCGGCGAGCGGGGAGGTCTGCGCGTGCACGGCACCATCGAGGAGGACGCCCGCCGGGACACGGCGCGCCACCACACCGCGACGCACATCCTGCACGCCGCGCTGAAGAAGATCATCGGTTCGCATGTGATGCAGGCAGGGTCGCTCGTGGCTCCGGATCGCCTGCGCTTCGACTTCAACCACTTCGCGCCGCTCACCAGCGAGGAGCAGCGCCACCTGGAGACCGCAATCAACGAGCTCATCCTGAGCAACATCCAGGTCATGACCGACATCCGGGACTACGAGGAGGCCACGCGCGACGGCGCCATCGCGATGTTCGGGGAGAAGTACGAGTCGCGTGTGCGGGTGGTGAGGGTGGGAGACTACTCCATGGAGCTCTGCGGTGGCACGCACGTGCGCCGCACCGGGGACATCGGGCTGTTCGTGATCACCTCGGAGGGCAGCGTCGCGGCGGGCGTGCGCAGGCTCGAGGCACTGACCGGGCGCCGCGCCCAGGAGTACGTGGCGCAGCTGCGCGTCCAGCAGGGCGCTGCGGTGCGCGCCCTCGGTCTCGGCCCCGGCCAGGATCCGGTGCGCCGCATCGAGGATCTCCAGGAGGAGAACCGCCGGCTGCGCCGGGAACTCGAGCAGGCGCAGTCGCGGCTGGCCGGCAGTCTCTCGGGGGATCTGCTCGAGCAAGCCACGGACGTGGACGGTGCGCGCGTGATCTCTGCGCGCGTCAGCGTGTCGAACGTCGAGGCACTCCGAGAGCTGGCCGACGCCTTGAGGCGAGATCTCAAGAGCGGCGCTGCGGTGCTGTCGACCGAAATGGACGACAAGATCATCTTCATGGCCACCGTGACCGAGGACCTCGTCAAGCGTGGCGTCAAGGCGGGAGACCTGGTTTGCCGGGTCGCGCGCATCACCGGTGGCGGCGGCGGTGGAAAGCCGCACCTGGCGCAGGCGGGGGGGCGTGACAAGACACGCTGGCAGGAGGCGCTCGACCAGGTCGTGCCGCTCGTGAGGTCGATGCTTTGACCAGGGGGAAGACGATGGGGGAGCGCGTCTGGGGTGCGACGATTGTGGCAACGCCGGTTCCGGCCGCGGTTCGATCGCTGTCAGGTCGGGTGGCCGGGCGGTGCCGAACGGCGGTTCGATGGGCGCGGGTTCGAGTGGCCGGGCTTCGCCGCGCGATGCTTCGTCCGGCGGCGGCGCCAGCGCATCGCCCGGCGGTGGTTCTGCTGGCCTCGCTTCTCCTGGTCGGGAGCACGAGCGTCGTCCGGGGACAGGCGACACGGGATCCGCTCTCGCGGCAGCGCTCCCCGAGCCAGCAGACCTCCAAGCTCGGGGAGGCTGCGCAGGCGTTTCGGCCCCTGACGCAGCCGCAGCGCGAGGAGCTGCAGCGCGCCCGGTTCGTCAGCCCCGAGGTTCTCGAGGCGGCCATCGACCCGGCCACCTACGTGCTCGGGCCGCACGACGTCCTGGCTCTCATGATCATGGTCGGTGAGGTGCGCCTCGAGCGGCTCCCGGTTCTGCCGGAAGGGGTGGTGCTGGTCCCGAACGTCGGGGCGGTGGTGGCTGCAGGACGGACCCTCGCCGCTTTCCGCGCGGCTCTGCGCCAGGCGCTCTCGGAGCACTATCGGGATTTCGAGCTGTTCTGCTACCTGGCCGAGGCGCGGCAGTTCCGCGTCTACGTGACCGGGGAGGTGCAGATGCCCGGGACGATGGTGGCGCGTCCGTACGAGCGCGTCTCCGATCTCATCGAACGCGCCGGGGGATTCACCCAAGTGGCCTCGCGCCGCGCAATCGAGGTGCGCGACGCCCAGGGGAGCTCGCGGGCCCGCGTCGATCTGGACGCCTACTACCGGCGCGGCGATCTGCAGGCGAATCCGCAGCTGGCCGCGGGGCAGGTGGTGTTCGTTCCGGCCCGGCGGTACGAGGTGGAGGTCCTGGGCGAGGTTGCGCAGCCGGGAACCTACGAGCTGCGTCGGGGCGACACCCTCCAGGACCTGTTGGAGCTGGCCGGCGGCACCACCCCGCAGGCCGACCTCTCCCAGGTGAGCGTGGATGCCATCAATGCGCACGGTGAGGTCCGCGTGCAGAGCTACGACCTGCGCAACGGCTCCCCGCGCCTGGACGACGTCGTGCGCATCTCGGTCCTTTCGTCACTGCTCGGCAAGCGCCGCGCGTTCGCGATCATGCCCGACAACACGCAGCACGTGCTGTATCTGTCGCCGTCGGGGACGCTGCTCGACCTGGTGCGGCGCGTGGCACAGCTCGAGCCGGATGCCGACCTGGCACACGCCAGGCTCGCCTCGCACGACGGCAACGGCGAGATGACCCGGATTCCGGTGGACATCGGCCGCGTCCTGCGCGGCGAGGAGGATCATCCGCTCCAGGACGGCGACGTGCTCTCGGTTCCACGCGTGAAGGGCCACGTCTACGTGAGCGGTCTCGTC
>JBHHXQ010000365.1:0-3560 GCA_046757105.1 Candidatus Krumholzibacteriia bacterium | reverse complement strand
GATCGGGCCTCGGCGCGCGCCGAGGCCCGATCTGCGAAGGGCAGGGCGCGCGCCCTGCCCTTCTTCTGCTCGGGCGCGCTGCCGGCGACCGATCCCGCCCGGCGCAGCCACCACCCCGGAGCGCCGCGACCCCGGGACGCCGAGCCGGCGTGCCCGGGTCTGCGAGCCGATCACCCACGGCCCCCCTTCACGGCCGTCGGCCCCGGTTCTCTCCCGATCACCAGCTGGATCCCTTCTATGGGTCCAACCCCATGATTGCAAAGCAGTTCCAGCCTCGACACGGGCTCGGCCCGGAAGCACTGGCGCCCCGCGCCCACGGCGAGCGAACCTGTGGGGCGCAGCGTGCGTCTCCTTTGCAGAGGCGGGAAACGAGTCGAAGGTCGGCGCCCGGAGACCTCGAGAGCGTGGCGCCCGCGGGAACGTGTCCAGGTGAGGCACTCGAACCAGCGAGCGGGTTGACTGCATGGATCTCGCCACGCTCCTCGAACGCTGTCGGGACGGCAACGAGCTCGCCTGGGAGGCGCTCGTGCGCCAGCACCAGTCCCGCGTCTACGGGCTCGCGCTCCACTACGTCGGAGACGCGGAGGAGGCGCGTGACGTCGCGCAGGTGATCTTCGTGCGCATCTACCAGAACCTCGACCGGTGCACGGACGCATCGCGTTTCGTGCCGTGGATGATCCGCATCGGTCGCAACGCGTGCATCGATCATCTGCGGCGACGCAAGGCGCGGCCGCCGGGACGCGACATCCCGGCCGTGGAGATGCGGGATCTGGCCTCCTCCGATCCGGGTCCCGAGGAACGCCTGCACAGAGACTCGCGCCAGCGCCTCCTCCACTTGGCGATCCAGGCGCTCAGCGATCTCAACCGCGAGATCATCCTTCTCAAGGAGATCCAGGGGCTGAGCCTCGAGGAGATCGCCTCGATGCTGAACGTGCCGCTGGGGACTGCGAAGTCACGATCGAACCGCGCCAGGCTGGAGCTGGCGCGCAAGGTCCTGGCCCTGAGCGGCGGCCAGCACGGTGCCGGGAACATCGGGTAGCGGCTGATGCATTGCGAGGAATTCGAAAGGCGACTCGACGATCTCGTCGCGGCTGAGCTCACGAAGGAAGAGCTCCAGGCGGCCGAGGAGCATCGCTCGCGCTGCTCCCGCTGCGCGAACCTCCTCGAGGTCGTGCGCGGCGAGCGCGAGGCCCTCGCGGGCGAGGCAGGAGAACGGTTTGTCGGCTCCCTTCTGCAGAACACGGCCGGCTCTCCGTGCACGCGGGCCCGGGAGCAGCTGTGCAGCTGGGGCGACGGCGAGCTCGAGGAGGCGGATGCGCAGCTCGTGTCGATGCACGTCGAGCACTGCTCCGCATGCGCCGACCTCGCCACCGCGCTCGTGGCATTGCGAAGCCGCCTCGGGGAGCTGGCCGAGGTGGAGCCGGACGCAGGCTTCGTCACCGGCGTCCTGCAAGCCACGCGGGGCATGCGCCGCCGGCGCCTGCCGCTGGGCGAGCGCATTCGAGAAACCGGGGAGCGGCTCCTGCAGCGCCCGCGCCTCGCGTGGGAGCTCGCGACCGCAGGATCGTTCGCGCTCCTCCTGCTGTGTGGAACACCGGGGTCGCCGTTCCGGGACATGCCCCGGCAGGCGCTCGCCATCACCCAGATCAATCCGGTGCAGGTGGCCCACACGACGCTGCAACGCCTGCAGCCTGTGCTGGACGAGTACGGTGCGCGGGCGTGGCAGGCAACCGCGGGCCGCATCGCCGACAAGTCCCGAGATGCGGCGAGGAGCTTCGGTGCGGATCACCAAGAGGCCGCCCGAGCCTGGACCGACCTGCGCGGGCACACGCGGGCGCTCCGACAAGCCGTCTCGAACCGGAATCTGGCGCAGGCCTCGAGGGTGATGCACGAGATGCGTGGCGACTTCAAGAAGCTGTGGCGCGGCCTGCGAACCACGGTTCCTTCGCAGGACTCCCAGAGCAACGAGCACCGAGAGGAGGAGTTGTGAATCCGCAGGACGCGCGCGGCACCCGAACGCCGCCGTGCATCGTGATGATTCCAGAGCAGACCGTTCCTGAGGACCGCACGAGGAGGTGTGCGTCATGAACGTTCCGCACGACGAAGGGAACCACGTGAACCCCGAGACGCCCCGAGAACAGGCAAAGGACGAGACCGAGATGACAGCGACTTCCCCGCAGACCGCGCCGAGTCCGGCACCGCAGCCGGGCGCACCCGCCACCGGGACACCGCAGGTCGGAGCCGGCCAGGCTCCAGCACAGCTCGCCGGACCGGCAATGGGTCCCGCACCGGGGAGCGCCGGAACTCCAGGGTACGGAACGCCGGGCGCCGTGCCGCCACCACAGCCGCAAGTCGTCCCGCCGGGCTGGTCGCGAGCGACGGACCCGAGACGCAAGTCTCCGACGCTGGCGGTGATGCTCTCGCTCATGCCGGGCCTGGGCCAGATCTACCTGGGTCACTACCAGCTCGGGGTCATCTACTTCCTGATCTTCGTGTCCCTGATCACGATCTTGACCAGCGGTGCGGGTGGCCTGGAGCCCTTGTTCGGAATCTCCGTCGGCTTCCTCGTCCTCTACAACCTGGTCGATGCGGGACGCCGGGCGGCGCTCTACAACCAGGCGCTCGACGCGCAGGCGTCCGGGCAGGTGCCGGCCGGGTTCGAGATCCCCTCGAACCGCGGCTCGACGGCCGGTGGCATCGTTCTCATGGCGCTCGGCTTCCTGTTCCTGATGCACACGCGTTTCGACTTCGACATGTACTGGCTCGAAGAGTGGTGGCCGGCTGGGCTCATCCTCCTCGGCTTGTACCTCTTCATCAAGGACCGGCGGAACCGGAACGCGCCGGAATGACGTCTGCCGGCAAGGCGGCTCGAAGGCGTTGTGCAGCCGCGACGACGTCCCCGGGAGACGATGTGACCGGCCGGGGCGCTGGTTTCGCCCTGGACGCGCGTCGGTCGTGGAGACTACTCGACCGGGACTTGGCCGAGCCTGCGGACCGAGGCGATGTCCGAGGCCGGGATGACGACGCGGTCGTGCTTCTTCCAATGACCGAACCGGGCGGCCTGGTGAACGAAGTCGTCCTTCGAACGGCCCTCCGTGCCGTCCTCGTGCACGTCGGCATCCAGCAGAACGATCTGCTGCGCGTCCATGGTGTCGCACCGGCCGACGAAGACCTGTGGTCCGTTCGTGTCGACCACCACCGTGATGCCGTGCAGTTCACCCTTGTCGTCGTGGAACGTTCCCATGCGTCACCTACGCGGGGCTCGCAGCACAGTGCTCGTTGAATGCGGCGACCAGATCGTTGGCCACGCTCACGGCATCCCGGCCCTCGATGGCGTGACGCGGGACGAAGTGCACGCACTCACCATCCTTGAAAAGCGCGATGGACGGGCTGCTCGGCGGGTACTGCGAGAAGTAGCTGCGCGCCCGTGCCGCCGCCTCGAGATCCTGTCCGGCAAAGACCGTGGCGACCCGATCCGGCGTCACGGATCTCTGGAGCGCCAGCCGGACGCCCGGGCGCGCCTGGCCGGCGGCGCAGCCACACACCGAGTTGACGACGAT
>JBHHXQ010000364.1:0-3563 GCA_046757105.1 Candidatus Krumholzibacteriia bacterium | reverse complement strand
GATGCTACGCATGCACAGGGATGGACTCCTGAGCCTGCCGCCGCCGCTCAATCGTGTCCTTTCGGTGACGCTGCATGAACACCGCGCCGGTTTCCGGTATTTTTTCGGCTGTCGTGACACCAGTCCCAAAGCACAAGGAGGACAGCCGATGCCCCGATCGACACGCACTCTTCCGGCACCGCTGGCGCGAGCGGTTCAACGCTTCGAAAAATGGCGCAAGACCCGTACCAAGCCGGAGATCCCCGCCCCGCTCTGGCTTTTGGCGACGAAGCTTGGAGTCAAGTACGGCGTCAATAGGACGGCGGCACCGCTTCGTCTCGACTATTACGATCTGAAGCGCCGCGTCGAGGCTGCGTCCTGCGAGGCCCGCGCCCCCGCGAAGAAGCCAACCTTCGTTGAAGTCGTCCCGCCAACAGCGCCGGCGAGTGAGTGTCTCGTCGAGCTGGAAGATCCACGGGGAATGAAGATGCGCATTCACCTCAAGGTCGCTGGCGCAGCAGAGCTCGCGGCGCTGGGTAAGCTCTGGAGGCAGGAAGGATGATCCAAGTAACTCCCCACATGCGTATCCTCGTCGCCGTGGAGCCTGCTGATTTTCGAAAGGGGATTGACGGACTAGCAAGGCTCTGCCGCAAGGAGCTCAGTTCGGATCCCTTCTCGGGCACGATCTTCGCCTTCCGCAATCGGAAGGGCACCGCAGTAAAACTTCTTGTTTACGACTCGCAGGGATTTTGGCTCGCACAGAAGCGACTCTCCACGGGTCGCTTCCGCTTCTGGCCGACGGGCGGAAGCGAGGGAGCGGTGAAGCTCGAGGCGCATCAGCTCCAATTGCTCCTCTCGGCGGGCGATCCACTTGCGGCGAAGACCGCCGCGCCGCCTTGGCGGCGGGTGAACGCGGAGGTCTAAAATGGTCTAAAATAGATTCCTCTTCGCCCTTGCGTTCCGGGACGCTTTCCGCTATCCTCCCGGTCATGGAAGTGAAATTGAGATACCGTGGCCGGGAGGTCACCGCCGCGGATGTCGCCTTGATCCGCAAGCTCATCGCCGACAATCCCACAGCGAGCCGACGCGCACTCTCCAAGCTCCTCTGCGAAGCCTGGAACTGGCGCCAGCCGAACGGCGTACTCCGCGACATGGTCTGTCGCGGCCTCATGCTCGAGCTCCATCGCTCGGGCCACATCGAGTTGCCGCCCGTCCGCCGGGTCAACCCCAACCCGCTGGTGCAGCGTCGCAAGCCGGCTCCGGTTGAGATCGACACCACGCCCCTTCGCGTGGCTCTGGCCGAGATCCGCCCTCTCGAGTTTCGACAGGTGCGACGCAGTGCTGAGGAGCGGATCTTCAACGGCCTCATGGAGGAGCACCACTATCTCCGCTACACGCAACCTGTCGGTGAGCACTTGAAGTACCTCGTCTTTGCTGGCGACCGTCCCATCAGCTGCCTCGCCTGGTGCTCCGCACCGCGTCACCTCGGCCCCCGTGATCGCTTCATCGCCTGGTCCGCCGAGGCTCGGCGAAGAAACATCCGCTTCCTCGCGTACAACACGCGATTTCTCATACTGCCCTGGGTTCAGGTGCTGCATCTGGCGTCGCACATCCTCGGCACCACAGCGCGCCTGATCTCCCGGGACTGGGAGAAGCTCTACGCCCATCCGGTCTATTTCCTCGAGACCTTTGTCGACCCCGAGCGTAACCGAGGCACCTGCTATCGGGCGGCCAACTGGATTCCTCTGGGTCGGACGACCGGGCGTGGCCACAACGCGCCGACGATGAGGCCGCGCGTCCCGGTGAAGGAGATTCTGGGCTATCCGCTCAGCAAACACTTTCGCGATCTTCTCTCTCGTATCCAATGAGCGCAGGCACGAAGACCAAGCCGGTCGAGCAATTCACGCTGGAAGAGCTCGACGCCATCGTCGAGCAGACAAGATCGTCGGCACTGGACGAGGAACAGCACCGGAAGCTGAAAGCTGCGGTGGAGACGCTCGCTTCCCTGACCGCCGAGATCGCAGACAAGAATAGCTCGATCCGACGGCTGAGAAAGCTCCTGTTCGGCCCGAAGAGCGAGGAGAGCAGGAAGATCCTTGGGAAACCGGACGACACGAAAAATGACGGCGGAGAAGACCTGGGCAGCGAAGACTCCAGCGGTCAAGACACTGCCGGCGGCGAAGACGGCGCCGAGTCAGGCAAGGGGACCGAGGAGGACGCGGAGGAAGAGAAGCCGAAGAAGAAACGCAAGGGACACGGCCGCCTTGCGGCCGACGATTACACCGGCGCCAAGAGAATCCTCATTCCACACGAATCCCTTAAATCTGGAGATCCGTGTCCGGAGCCTCTCTGCCGTGCCCAGGGTGGCAAGGTCTACAGGCTGAAGGATCCCAAGCAGCTGTTGTGGATCGTAGGTCAGGCGGCGCTCGGTGCGGTGATGTACCTGCTCGAGAGGCTGCGCTGTAACCTCTGTGGCACGGTGTACACGGCCAAGCCACCGGAGGGCGTGGGCGAAGAGAAGTTCGACGTCACTGCCGTCTCGATGATGGCGATTCTGCGTTACGGCGCCGGACTTCCGCTCAATCGTCTCGCAAAGCTCCAGAAGGATCTTGGCATCCCGCTGCCGGCTTCGACCCAGTGGGACGTCGTGAGCCAGGCCGAGCCCATCTTCACGCCTGTTCACGAAGAGCTCATCCGCCAGGGGGCTCAAGGCAAGGTGCTCCACAACGACGACACGAACATGGTGGTCCTCGAGTACTCGAAAGAGAATCAAGAACGGGAGGAGCGCGGTGACGCTCCGGGTCGAACGGGTGTCTTCACCACGGGCATCATCGCGGTGACGGACGTCGTCCGAATCGCACTGTTCTTCACGGGTCGGAACCACGCAGGCGAGAACCTTGGCAGGGTACTCGGCAAGCGGGACGAGGAACTCGGTCCCGCCATCCAGATGTGCGACGCGCTCGCGTGTAACGTCCCACCGGAATTCGAGACCATCGTCTGCAACTGCATCCCGCATTCGCGTCGTCAGTACGTCGACGTAGTGGAGGACTTTCCGGATGAGTGCAGGTTCGTGATCGAGACACTCCGGGAGGTCTTCAAGAACGACGCGAAAGCTCGCGAGCAGGGCATGACGGACGAGGAGCGACTCGAGTTTCACCGCAAGGAGAGCAAACGCCTGATGGCGAGTCTCCGGCTGTGGATGTGTAAGCAGTTCAAGGAACGCCGTGTCGAGCCGAATTCTGGCCTCGGAAAGGCGATCAAGTACATGCAGAAGCACTGGCGGAAGCTGACTCGCTTCCTCTTCGTTGCTGGCGCACCCCTGGACAACAACATAGTTGAGAGATCGCTCAAGAAGGCCATCATCCATCGAAAAAATAGCCTATTCTATAAGACCGAGAACGGTGCACGGGTCGGCGATCTCTACATGAGCATCATCGCCACCTGTCAGCTCGCGGGGGCAAACCCCTCCGACTACCTCACCGAGATCCAGCGAAACGCGGCGGCCGTCGCGAAGGATCCAGCGAGTTGGATGCCCTGGAACTACCGAGCGACACTCGAGCTTCTGAACGGAGCAGGTGCCGATC
>JBHHXQ010000363.1:0-3606 GCA_046757105.1 Candidatus Krumholzibacteriia bacterium | reverse complement strand
CGTCTCGCGGCTCCCTGGCAGGCCACGTTCGTCGGGCTCGAGAACTATCGCCTGCTCGTCGAGGACGTCGAGTTCCACGACGCGATCAGCAACACGCTGCAGTTCACCGGTGCCTCGGTTCTCCTGGAGACGCTGCTGGGCCTGGGGCTCGCCCTCCTCCTGCACCGGCGTTTTCGGGGACGCACCTGGCTGCGTGCCGCGGCGCTCGTTCCGTGGGCCATCCCGACGATCGTTTCGGCGCAGCTGTGGAGATTCATCCTCAACGACGTCTACGGCGTCGCCAACGACATCGCGGTCCGGCTGCATCTGATCGACCAGCCGGTGGCGTACCTCGCGACCCCCGGAATCGCGATGGCCTGCGTGGTACTGGTCGACGTGTGGAAGACGACGCCCTTCATGGCGCTCCTGCTGCTCGGCGCCCTGCAGGGCATCCCCGACGAGCTGTACGAGGCGGCGCGTGTCGACGGGGCCAATGCGCGGCAACGCTTCCGGTTCGTGACCTGGCCGCTTCTCGCACCGATGCTGCTCGTGGGCATGCTGTTCCGCACCATGGACGCGCTGCGCCTCTTCGACACGATCTACGTTCTGACGCTCGGCGCTTTCGGGACCGAATCGATGGCCACGTACAACCGCCGAGTGCTCATCGACTTTCGGGACCTGGGCTACGGCTCCGCCTGCTCGGTGGCGATCTTCGCGTTCATCGGGCTGGTGAGCGCCGTGTACGTGTGGTTCGTGATCAGGCGCGAGCGCCTGTTCTGAAGCCGGCCCTTCCAGGTGAAGACCGCATCCGACACCGGCGGCTCGCAGTCGAGAGGGCGGGGCGGGCTTCGACACGGTGGCAACGGTCGGCCCCGACATCGGGTTGGATGGGGTTCTTCGAGGAGGGGGAAGTTGGTTTCTCGAGAAGGTGACCGCACGGCCGGGGGGCGCGCCCGTCTCCACGGATCCGAGCGGGTCCCGCGGCGACGCCTGCGAGCCGTGACAGTGGCCGGTCTCGCCCTGCTCGCTTGCGCGCTGCTGTTTCCGCTCTTCTGGATGACCGTGACGTCGTTGAAGTCGGCCGGGCGCGTCTTCGAGGTGCCGGGACGGGTCACCTACCTGCCGCTGCCTCCGACGCTGGAGAGCTACGCGCGGGTTCTCCACACCTCGTCGTTTCTCCTCGCACTGCGGAACTCGGCTCTGGTCGCCGGCGGGACGCTGCTCGTGGCGCTGGGCTTCGGCAGCCTGGCGGCGTACGCGCTGTCACGCCTCCGTGTGCGTGGCGGGCGCATCCTCATGGGCTTGATGCTCTCGATGTCGATGTTTCCACATGTGGCGATCTTGGGCGGGATGTTCGCGTGGCTTCGCACGCTCGGTCTCTACGACACCCACGCGGGGCTCGTGCTGAGCTATCTCACCTTCACGTTGCCATTCACCGTCTGGGTGATGACGTCGTTCTTCCGCCTGCTTCCGGGCGATCTGGAGGACGCGGCGGCGCTCGACGGCGCCGGACCCCTGCGGACGTTCTGGACGGTGATGCTGCCGCTCGCCGCTCCCGGCCTGGTGAGCACGGGGTTGCTGGGGTTCATCGCGGCGTGGAACGAGTTCCTGTTCGCGCTGACCTTCACCACCGGCGAAGCGACGCGAACGGTGCCCGTGGCGATCGCGCTGTTCCGCGGTGCGAGCCAGCACGAGATCCCCTGGACGGAGATCCTCGCCGCCTCGGTGGTGGTGACGCTTCCGCTTCTGGTGCTGGTCCTAACCTTCCAGCGCCGGCTGGTCGAGGGCCTGACCGCGGGCGCCTTGAAAGGCTAGATGCGAGCCCGCACGGGCGGGGGAGACGCCTTCAGCTTCAGGCCGCGCAGGTAGCGGCGCAGGTCGTAGCGCCAGATGAGGCGTTTGAGGCCAGCCTCCTCGAGGCCGAACTCCTTGCCGAGGTGTTGCAGCACCTCTTCGATCGTTTCGGAGCTCTTCGCGAGGTCCGCACATCGCATCCGGACCTCGAAGCGCGCCCGATCGTCCACGTCCTTCAGGCACCCCAGGTCCTCGAGAAGCTTCTCGCGGAAGAGCAGGTCGTCGAGGCGCTCGCGCAGCGTTGCGGACTCGACGCGCTGCCGTTCGGCTTCACGCACGCGGGTGACGTAGGACATCAGGTCGAGCCGATCCAGGAGATCGATGAGCGTGCGCTTGTTGCGCCCCAGCACCTCCGCCACCCGATCGAGTCCGCCACGATACTGCGCCACGACGCGGGCGACCATCTCCGCCGTTGGCAGGGTTTCATTGGGCGGGGGCGAGACCGCGGACGGTTCGGAGAAGAGCGGGACGGCCGCGTCATGGCCGCCATTCCCTCCGTGCGACACCGGTTGCACCTTGGCCGGCCTCTCCTCCGGTTCGAGCTCTTCGGTCGTGGTGCTCCTGACCTGGGGCGCCGTGACGGCGCTCGGGCCCCGGCGCTCCGCGGAGCGAATCCGCGAGCGCGCCGCCATGTAGTGACGGCGGCACAGGCCCTTGGCGTAGTGCACGTCGGAGCAGCCCGGTTCCTGGCAGTGTTTTCCCGTGGCGCGGATCCGAGCCGCGCGCTGCGCAGCTGGGTCGAACACCTCACCGGCGGCCGCGGTGCGGCGCATGATCCGGTAGTGCGATTCGCAGAGCTGTTTGGCGAGCACCGGCGCCGGGCAGTCGGGAACGAGGCAACCTGGCATGTCGTCTGGCGCGGATCGCGATGTTCCGTCGCCGGCCTTCTTCTGGATCTTGCCGACGACGGCACGGTGCTTGCCGCCAGGCGCGGTCACGGCTGCCGCAGCCGGCCGGGCCGGGGCTGGGGAAGCGAGTTGGGCTCCGAGTTCCTTGTGGACGGCGCGCAGCCCGGCGATCTCTTCTCGCAGCGGCTCGATCGCTTTCCTCAAGGATTCGGCGAAGACCTCGGCAAGTTTCTCGATTGTCGAGCTGTCGAAGGAAACGGAACCCATTGAGGCAGAGGCCCGGCTGCGTGTCGACTTCGTTGAATTGGTACGCCTTGGAATGGGTCTCAGTCCTTTCTGTCGTGGCCGCAGCTACGGCATGATGAGAGCTTTGGCGCACATGCGATGGGTGACAAGTGTCACGTACAAGCAGCGTTCGTACGTAATGGCACGTCAGCGCGCCACTTTAGCCGCCCCCGTCGTCAAACGCAAGTCCTCAACAAAACACGTCCCACTTCAAGTAGCTGATCGCTGACGAAAACCCGTGCGAGGGAGTCGGGTTGTCCACGGGCGCACTCGGCGTCCGTGGTTTGAAACAAGGAGAGCCCTAAACCCATCATAGCAGAAGCCCGCCCAGATGCCAGAGAAAAATGACCCTCCTGCCCTCGCCACCCGGCCGGACGCTGGGACGGTTCCAGGCCACCCGCGGCCGATCAGCCACCGCTCAACGCGCAGACCACTTGCACTTCGTCGGTTTCACCGACCGGGGCACCCAGATCCGCCACCGGGCTCCCGGAGACGAAGAACCGCATATGCTCGCGCACACGATCCTGTTCGTCGACGACCCGAAAACGTATTCCCGGGAACTGCCTGTCGAGATCCGCGAGCACCTCGGCCAGTGTCCGGCCACGAGCTGACACCTCGGAGGCCCCGCCCGTGTAAGAGT
>JBHHXQ010000362.1:0-3624 GCA_046757105.1 Candidatus Krumholzibacteriia bacterium | reverse complement strand
GACTCGCCGCCACGGATCCACTCGACCTCCACACGCTGGCCCGGAGCGCAGGCGAGACCCGCCTCTTTGAGCTGCACCGGATCCGAGATCTCGTGGCCGCGGAAACGCACGATGACGTCCCGCACCTCGATGCCCGCTCGTTCCGCAGGGGAGCCGGTGACCACACGCTCGACGCGGGCACCCCCTCCGGGCCGCTCGCTCTCCACGCGAACGTGGACGCCGAGGTACGCCTGACCGGGCTTCCCCGCCGTTGCGCCGGCGCTCGCCACCAGCAGCAGGACCGATCCGGCCAAGGCTGTTCGGACTTGTTTCACGTCTACATAGTACGCCCCGACGCCCGCCGGAGACGAGTCGGGCAGCGTCTCCCGCGCCGGACACGGTGCTACGATGCCCGCCGTGACAACGGGCGATGCCAAGGCGGGAACGCCGCCGGGGTCCGGGCTTGCCGGCCGCGTCGCGCTGATCACCGGCGGCGGCACCGGCCTGGGACTCGAGATCGCGCGCGGGCTCGCGCGGAGCGGCTGCGACGTGGCGATCGCCAGCCGGAGCCCGGAGCATTGCGAGGCCGGACGAGCGGCGGTGGAGCGAGCGGGAGCGCGCGGGCTCGCCCTACCCTGCGACGTACGGGACCATCATGCCGTGCGCCGCACGGTGCGCGCCGTCGAGACCGAGCTGGGACCGCTTCGGATCCTGGTCAACAACGCCGCCGGGAACTTCGTCCGGCCGGCCGAGGCGCTGCCCGAGAAGGCGTTCGCCACCGTCGTCGACATCGTCCTCAACGGAACGTTCTACGCCTCTCGCGCCGCCGGGCGGGCGATGATCGCCCACTGCCGCGGCGGGGTGATTCTGAACGTCGTCGCCACCTACGCCTGGACCGGGGGGCCGGGCACGGTGCACTCGGCGTCGGCCAAGGCCGGCGTCTTGGCCATGACACGGACGCTGGCGGTGGAATGGGCGCGACACCGGATTCGCGTGGTCGCCCTCGCGCCGGGACCGTTCGAGTCCCGGGGGGCGGCGGACCGCTTGTGGCCGTCGGCCGAGCTGGAGGCCCGCGTACGGGCCGGGATCCCGCTGGGCCGTTTCGCCCGGCGGGACGAGGTGGCGGCGGCGGCGCTGTGGCTGCTGTCCGACGGCGGCGCGTACGTCACCGGCGAGTGCCTGACGATCGACGGCGGAGGCTGGCTCGGCAAGGGCGTCCTGGGCGGCGCCGAGCCGATCCCGGTCGTGCGCCGGCGGCGCCACTAGCCCTTGACCAAGCGTGATAACAGCTCGCGGAGGCAAAGAAGTACTCGAAATGCCCGTCCAGACGTGTCAAAGTTCGGTTCCGAAGCAAACGAGCTTTGGTGCACGGAGGGCATTTCGAGTGAGTAGAAGTAGACAACAGAACCTGAGGAATCGCAAGCGCAGAATTCGGCACCGGCTGCGGGACATTTCGTGGGAAGCCCAGCCTGCTCCGATGTTCACGGCGAGCAACATCCACTACGAGTTGAGTGAGCGCAGCCGTGGTCTCGCGGCCGGAGGGATCGGCGTCATGCACCGACTGGTTCGTCAAGTTGGGTTGATCGACGAATTGGATCGGCGGGTGGAGGTGCTCAAGGTGCACCTTCCGTATCACGAGTCCGATCACGTGCTGAACATCGCATACAACATTCTGTCCGGCGGGAAGCGTCTCGAGGACATCGAGTGGCGCCGCAATGACGAGGTGTATCTGGACGCTTTGGGCGCCCAGCGGATTCCGGATCCAACGACCGCCGGAGACTTCTGCCGCCGGTTCGAGCGGCCCGACATCGAAGCTCTGATGACCGCGACCAACGAAGCGCGCCTTCGAGTGTGGAAGCAGCAGCCCGACAGCTTTTTCGACGAAGCGGTGATCGACGTGGATGGATCGTTGGCGCCGACGACGGGCGAGTGCAAGGAGGGGATGGACTACTCGCACAAGGGTGTGTGGGGCTATCACCCGCTGGTGGTGTCGCTGTCGAACACAAGAGAACCGCTGTACCTGACGAACCGTAGCGGCAGCCGTCCGTCTCACGAAGGCGCCGCGGAGCGGATCGATCAAGCGGTGGAGCTTTGTCGGCGAGTGGGATTCCGCCGCGTCACCGTCCGGGGGGACACGGATTTCAGCCAGTGCAAGTACCTCGATGGATGGGACGACGATGGGGTTCGCTTCATCTTCGGTTTCGATGCCAAGAAGAACCTGATCGAGGCCGCAGAGTCGTTGCCCCGCAAGGCCTGGAAGCGTCTCGAGCGTCGACCGAAGTACGAGGTGCGGACCGAACCTCGGCAGCGACCGGTCAACGTGAAGGAAGCCGTGGTGGTGGAGCGGGAGTTCGAGAACATCCGCCTGAAGTCGGAGGACGTCGCCGAATTCGAGTACTCCCCCGGGGCCTGCAAGAAGACGTACCGGATGGTGGTGGTCCGCAAGAACCTATCGATCGAGAAGGGCGAGCAGCGGTTGTTCGACGAGGTTCGCTACTTCTTCTACATCACCAACGACCGGAAGCATCCGGCGTCGGAGATCGTGTTTGAGGCCAACGCTCGTTGCAATCAGGAGAACCTGATCGAGCAACTGAAGAACGGAGTTCGGGCGACGAGCATGCCGGTGGACAGCCTGCTGAGCAACTGGGCGTACATGGTCATGGCGTCGATGGCTTGGACGTTGAAGGCTTGGTTCGCGTTACTGCTTCCGGAAGGCGGACGTTGGGCGGCGAAGTACCGGCAAGAGAAGCAGACGCTGCTGCGCATGGAGTTCCGGACCTTCCTGAACGCGATCATGCTCGTACCAGCCCAGGTGATCCGTACGGGTCGCCGGATCGTGTTCCGCTTGTTGTCCTGGAATGTGTGGCAGCACGTGTTCTTGCGCGGCGTGGATCAACTTCGCGGCCCTCTCCGATGTTGAGTCCGCGGACCCGAAACCGGGATCGGGAGGCCCGGATGGCAATCACCAGATACGGCTGGGGAGAGACGATCGAACGAAACAACAATCGAACGCGGCGGATGCGAGGCGGTCGTGTGCCCGCAGCGCGCCGCGCGATCAAGGCGTCCCCAGGCCGTGTCAGCGTCCTCGGAACACGCTTGTTTTGGGGCTAGATGCTCTTAGCATCGAATGAACTAATGTATACAGTCCATATTGAATGATGTGTTGCGGTCTCGCAACAGCACATCCGTCGGTTACGCTCGCTGGGATACTCGCCGAACCGTGCCCGCTCGGGCCCTGTGATCACTGATATCTAACCAGTAGATGCCCATATTGAGTAAAGTCGGCGTTAGAGGCGCTGTCGTCCTCAGCGGGTGATCTTAGCGCGAGCACATTAGTTTGCAGGTGACGGATATTGACACTTGTCTAGATTGGAGTTTGAGTGTATATTGTGAGCATCGAGTGGATCGATGGGTCGGGAGGGGGCGGATGAACACACCGTCGTTGTCGTTGGAAAGAGGCCGCGGTGGTTCCCGGGTACTTCCCGGTGGGAACCACGCGCCATTCCCTCCTTGTGAAAAGGGGACCGATCCGGACGGCCCTCTCCGGCTGCTCGCACGGATCTGCGTCTCGGTGGATGCGGCGCTCGCGATGCGCCTGCACCGGCTGCGCCAGGGAGAGCGGTTCCTGCGCCTGGGCTACGCCCG
>JBHHXQ010000361.1:0-3670 GCA_046757105.1 Candidatus Krumholzibacteriia bacterium | reverse complement strand
CAACCTGGAAACCGCCGAGCTCATCAAGTACGCGTCGAACGCCTTCCTGGCGACGAAGATCTCGTACGTCAACGAGATGGCCAACCTCTGCGAGCTCTACGGAGCGGACGTGAAGGTGCTGGCCAAGGCCATGGGCCTCGATCGCCGCATTGGAGCCAAGTTCCTGCACCCCGGTGTCGGCTACGGCGGTTCCTGCTTCCCCAAGGACACCGAGGCGCTGGTGAAGATCGGCGAGAAAGTGGGCTACGACGTGCAGATCGTCAAGGCGGCGATCCACGTCAATCAGGAACGCCCGGTGATGGCGGTCGCGAAGCTCGAGAAGCTGCTGGGGAACCTCGACGGCCGCACCGTCTGCCTGCTGGGTCTGGCATTCAAGCCCAACACCGACGACATCCGCGAAGCCCCGGCCATGAAGATCGCCAAGCAGCTGCGCGCGAAGGGAGCCCAGGTGCGGGGCTTCGACCCGAGCGCCATGGAGCGCGTGCGCGCCCAGGAGCCCGAGATCACCCTGTGCAGCAGCGCCTACGAGGCGATCGAGGGAAGCGACGGGGTGATCCTCTGCACCGAGTGGAACGAGTTCCGCACGCTGAACCTGGTGCGGATGAAGGAGATCCTGAAGGAGCCGGTCGTCGTGGATTGCCGGAACATGTACGATCGGGCGAAGTTGCAGGAGCTCGGCTTCCGGTACGACTGCTTCGGACGCTGACGATCCAGAAGGGCGCCGCGGCCGCCGAACACAAGCGGTTGCGGCGGGCGCTCCCTGGCGCGCGGCCTGCGCGCTCGGTCGACCGGCACTCGCCCTGCTCCGGCCTGCGTGCCTGCGCCGGCGGGGGGCGCAGCGACGCTTCCCCTCGGCCGCCGGTGGGATCCCCCGAACCGCACGCGGCGCCTGCATGACGGGGTAGGGCTCGGCGGCGGTACGGTCCTCTCGGCAGAGAATGAAGGGGCAGGGACATGACGCGGATTCTGGTGACGGGAGGTGCTGGATTCATCGGCAGCAACTTCGTGCAGTTCCTGCTGCGGGAGCATGCCGATGCGCGGGTCGTGGTGCTGGACAAGCTGACGTACGCGGGCAACCTGGAGAACCTCGAGCCGGTGCGCAGCGACGAGCGCTACCGTTTCGTGCGCGGAGACATCGCCGATCCGAAAGTCGTGCGCGAGGTCATGGAGGGTTGCGACCTGGTCTACAACCTCGCGGCCGAGTCGCACGTCGACCGATCCATCCAGGACGCCGAGGCGGTCGTGTGGACGAACGTGCGCGGCACGCAGGTGCTGCTCGACGCGGCACGCGAGCTGGGGGTACCGCGCTACGTCCAGGTTTCGACGGACGAGGTGTACGGCAGCCGTCGCCAGGGTGCCTTCAGCGAGAGCGATCCGATCAACCCGTCGAATCCCTACTCGGCCTGCAAGGCAGCGGCGGATCTCCTGGTGAGCTCCTACGTGCGCACCTACAAGCTGCCGGCGCTCATCACGCGCAGCAGCAACAACTACGGCCCCTACCAGCATCCCGAGAAGCTCATTCCGCTGCACGTCACGAACGCCCTCGAGGGCAAGGAGCTGCCGATCTACGGCGACGGCAGCAACGTGCGCGATTGGCTGTACGTGGAGGACAACTGCCGCGCCATCGACCTGGTGGGGCGGCAGGGTGCCGAAGGTGAGATCTACAACATCGCAGGTCACAACGAACGGTCCAACCTGTGGATCGTCGACCGGATCGTCGAACTCACCGGATGCGACCCGGGCCAGAAACGCTTCGTGACCGACAGGCCCGGGCACGACTTCCGATACGCGATCGACGACGCCAAGGTGCGCGCGCTGGGCCACGAGTCGCGCTGGAGCGTCGAGCAGGGGCTGCGCCACACGGCGGAGTGGTACGGGAAGAACAAGGGCTGGTGGCGGCGCGTCAAGAGCGGCGAGTTCGCAGACTACTATCGCACCCAGTACGAGCGCACCCAGTACGAGCAGCGCGGAACGTCTTGACGGCGGCGCGCGACCGGGAACCGAGGATGAGCGGGAAGAGCGTGGACCCCAGGACCGGTTCGGGAACACGGACGGGTGGCGTGCGCCGCGCAGCCGGGAACGCGTCACGATCGCCTCGGTCGTGGGTGCCCGTCCCAACTTCATGAAGATCGCTCCCATCGCGCACCGACTGCGGGAGCACCCCGAGGTCCGCCACATCCTCGTCCACACCGGGCAGCACTACGATGCGAACATGTCGAAGGTGTTCTTCGAGGATCTGGAGATCCCCGAGCCGGACATCCACCTCGGCGTCGGCTCCGGGAGCCATTCGCAGCAAACGGCCCGTGTGATGATGGCGTTCGAGGAGGTGCTGCAGCGTGAAAAGCCGGATCTCGTGGTGGTGGTCGGCGACGTGAACTCGACCATGGCGGCGACGCTCGTCGCCTCCAAGCTGCACGTCCCGGTGGCGCACGTCGAGGCGGGGTTGCGCAGCTTCGACCGCGAGATGCCCGAGGAGATCAACCGCGTCGTGACGGATGCGATCGCGGAACTTCTGCTGACGCCCTCGCGCGACGGCGACGAAAACCTGATTCGTGAGGGTGTCGATCCGTCGCGCATCCGTTTCGTCGGCAACGTCATGATCGACAGCCTGCTCAAGTTCCTGCCGCGCGCGCGCACGACGCGGGCGCAGGCGCAGTTCGGGCTCGAGCCCGGGAACTACTGTCTGGTGACGTTGCACCGGCCGTCGAACGTCGACGCTCGGGACACGCTGGAGGGCCTCCTGGCGCTGCTCGGTCGCATCGCCACGCGCGTTCCGGTGCTCTTCGCCATCCACCCACGCACGCGCAAGATGATCCGCGAGTTCCATCTCAAGCACGACTACCCGCAGCTCCAGCTGTCCGACCCCATCGGCTACCTGGAGTTCCTGGCTCTCGAGGAGGGCGCCCGGCTCGTCCTCACCGACTCGGGGGGCATCCAGGAGGAGACCACGGTGCTCCAGGTGCCGTGTCTGACGCTGCGCACGACCACCGAGCGCCCGGTCACCGTGAACGAGGGGACCAACCGCGTGGTGGGGCAGGATCCCGCGGTGATCTGGGCCGCCGTCGAGGAGATCCTGGCCACCCCGAAGCCGGACGGCGGCGTCCCGCAGCACTGGGACGGGCGCACCGCGGAGCGCATCGTGCAGGCGCTCCTCGAGTTCGTCGCGTCGCGGCGGCACGCACCGGCCTAGTCTCCCCGGGTGCTCCCGGCGTCTTCCAGACGTCCGCTGGCGCGCCGGGGTGCTCGCCGACCGTGCTCCCGACGAAGGTACGGCTTATGCATCGTCGATCCGCCGGCGGCGGAAGTCCTTGACGCTGCATGGGGCTGACCATAGACTAGCCGGGCGTTTGCCGGGATGCCATCTTGTCGGTATTCCTCCTGCCCGCGCTCTTCTCTGCGGATGGAGAAGGGTGTCAACCTCGACCGGGTTAGGTATCTTGCCGACTCCACTTCAAGTTGCGATCCTGCCACTCGTCGTCGCATTCCTGACAACATTCATGCTGGTTCCACAGGTGCGCCGGTTCGCCATCGAGTGGCGGCTGGGGGACAAGCCGAACGGGCGCAAGCTGCACGCGCATGCCATTCCGCACCTGGGCGGGATCGCGATCTTCGGCGGCTTCTTTCTGGCGTTGCTCGTCCTCCTGGCGACGCCGTTCGGCATGCCCCTGGG
>JBHHXQ010000360.1:0-3680 GCA_046757105.1 Candidatus Krumholzibacteriia bacterium | reverse complement strand
CGGCCAGCAGCCAGGTGCCCTTGCGGATGCGGACGTCGCCGACCTCGAAGTCCATGACCGCCGAGAGGTTGCGGGATCGGTCGTGGATCCCCTTGGTGTCGGCCTCGTCGTGGATGACCGGCGCGCCGGGTCGCAGGGCCTCGCGAGGGTCGAAGACGGCGGGCAGCACCTCGTAGTCGACGTGGATGCGCTCGAGCGCCGCGGCGGCGATCTCGGGCGTCTCCGCGGCCACGATCGCCACGCGGTCGCCGACGCAGCGCACTTTGCGGTCGAGCAGGAAGGCGTCGTAGGGCGACGGCTCGGGATGGCTCTGCCCGGCGGTCGTATGCGGGACCCGCGGCACGTCGGCGTGCGTCAACACGCAGAGCACGCCCGGCAGCGCCCGGGCTTCCGACGCGTCGATGCTGCGCAAGCGAGCGTGCGCGTGCGGGCTCGGCAGGATGCGGCCGATGGCCAGCCGCTCGGGATGCACGTCGTCCGTGTACACCGGACGGCCGCGCACGAGCTTCTCGCCGTCCACCTTGACGATCGAACGGCCGACCGTGTCCAGCTCGCCGCGTGTGAGGCGCGAATCCTGGATCATGTCCCCTCCGGGACCGGACCGCGCGGTGACCGCCGCTCGTTCCGGGCTCGCGTTTCGACGCCGGGGCGGCTGTGCCGCGCCGCGCGTCATCGCGGCGCCCGCGCGCCGCCCCCGCGCAGCTGTCTCTGGTAGTCCAGCGTCGCGGCGATCGGCTTGACGTAGCCGGTGCAGCGACACAGCGTCATGACCTCGCGGATCTCCGGCTCGAGCGCTTCCGGATTGCGATCCAGGAGTGCCTTCATGGAGAGGATCATCCCCGGGATGCAGAAGCCACACTGGGCGGCCGCGTGGCGCAGGAACGCCTCCTGGAGCGGGTGCAGGGTATCGCCTGCGGCCAGCCCTTCGACCGTCTCGATGTGCCGTCCCTCCGCCTGCAGCGCCAGCGTGCTGCACGAATCGACGAGGAGGCCGTCCATCAGGACGCTGCAGGCGCCGCAGTCGGCCGTCTCGCAGACGCGTTTGGCACCGGTGAAGCCTTCGCGCCGCAGGACGTCGAGGAGCGAGTCGTGCATGCGCACCTGGAACGTGCGCTGGTCTCCGTTCATGACGACGTGCAGGGGCATGCGATCGGCGCTCAACGTCCACCTCCGGCGCCCACGCGGTACAGCGGGCCGTCCTCGTAGCGCGGGAAGCGGCCCGCGTTCGTCGGATCGCCGGCGTACTCGAGGCTGCGTCGCACGAGAACGCCGCAGACATGCCGTCGCCACTCACGTGTGGCGCGCAGGTCGGTGATCGGCCGGACGAAGCTGCGCACGACCTCGACGACGCGGGTCAAGCATCGTTCCCAGGTCTGGCCGAGCGGCGCGGCGCCGCGCAGCTCGGCCTCGGCCTCGGTCACGCGCGTCACGGTCGGGTGCACGGCACCCACCACGATGCGCGCCTCGCGCACCGTGTCGTCTTCGATCTCGAGCGCCACGGCGCAGTTCACCTGTGCGAGGTCCTTGAGAACGCGGCCGATCTTGCGGAACTGTGCGCGGCGCTGGCGCGCCCGGGCGGGCAGGCGCACCTCGACGAGGAGCTCGCCGGGGGCGAGAACGGTCTCGAACGGCCCGGTCGCGAAGCCGTCGAGCGGCACGGTTCGGGCCTCCAGCGCCCGTGACGCCCCGATCCGTGCCAGGCGCACCTGCGCGTCGAGTGCAATCAGCGCGGGAACCAGATCGGCCGCGGGCAGACCGTGAGCGATGTTGCCGCCCACCGTGGCCATGTTGCGCACCTGCAGGGTTCCGAAGTGGAGGCAGGCGCCGACCAGAATGCCGTCGGCCCAGGTGCGTGCGAGATCCGACTGCAGGAGGCGCTCGATCGTCAGCGTGGCGCCGAGAACCAGGGCGCCGTCGTCTTCGCACAGCGTGTCGAGACCGAGACGCGTCACGTCGACGAGGGCCCCGACCGGCTGCTTCTCCAGGAGCAGGTCGGTGCCGCCGGCCAGGATGCGGGCCTGCGGCTGGCGCGCCAGGAGGGCGAGCGCCTCCTCCAGACGGTCCGGTCTGTAGTAGGCGCCCAGACCCGGGATCATGCCGACCTCCCGAACAGGCTGAGCCTGCGGCGGTGCCCTGGTCGCGACGCAGCCGCTGCAGGTCAGGACGGCGCCACCGCGGCTGGCGCCAGGGCGGTCGCGCGTGCCGCGGCGCGTGCCGCCAAGCCGGTCGCGCGCTCGCCACCCTGCAGCAGCCGAAGCTGGTGACACCTCGCTTCGCAGCTTGCGTCACGCCGATCGAATCTCGAACCACGGCACTTTTCTCGAGCTCGTGGCTCCAGCTCTGCCGGCGTGCGCGGTCATCATACCACCCGCGCTTCTCGTTGGCGCGCGGCAAAACCCTGTCGTGCAACGACTTTTCGCTTTCATACCGGCGCCGCCAGGGTTGACAGTGTGATGGCGCAACCATAGAGTTTTCGAGGACTTTGGGACGACAGAGCGTCTGCGCGCGGATCATTCCCCGGATCAGGAGCCCGATGGCCACATCTGTCGACGACTTGCTGCGCCGATTCGACGCGGGTAGCAAGAGAGCGGCGGCGCGCCTGATCTCCATCGTCGAGGACCAGCGGCCGGAAGCCCGCGGCGTCCTGGATCGGCTGTATCCTCGCGTGGGGCGTGCGGTGCGCGTGGGTGTGACCGGGCCGCCCGGCGCCGGCAAGAGCACGCTCGTCGACGGAGTGGTCGAGCGTCTGGTCGGATCGGCAGAGCGGCTCGGCGTGGTGGCCGTGGACCCGACGAGCCCGTTCACGGGTGGGGCGCTGCTCGGCGACCGCGTGCGGATGGGGGCGGTCGTCAACGACGGAAGGGTGTTCTTCCGCAGTCTGGCGTCGCGTGGCAGCCTGGGCGGCCTGTCGTTGCACACCTCCGAGGTGGCGGACATTCTCGACGCGTTCGGGTGCAGCTGGGTCCTGCTCGAGACCGTCGGCGTGGGCCAGTCGGAGCTGGACGTCGCCGAGAAGGCGCACACGACCCTCGTCGTCCTGGTGCCCGAATCCGGAGACGGCATCCAGGCGATGAAAGCGGGCTTGATGGAGATCGCCGACGTCTTCGTCGTCAACAAGGCGGATCGCACCGGAGCCCAGAAGCTGGGCGAGGAGATCCAGGCCGCCATGGATCTCAAGGAGTGGGCGGGATGGAGGCCGCCCGTTCTTCTCACGCAGGCGCGCGAGTCGCAGGGCGTGGACCGCGTCGTGCAGGCCCTCGAGTCGCACCGGAAATGGTTGCAGGAGCACGGCTTGCTGCAGCAGAAGCGGCGTCGAGCCATGGAGTCGCGTGTGCGCGACCTGGTGCAGCACGCCTTGCACCGCGAACTCTGGGAGCATCCCGAGTCGCGGCGAATGCTCGCGGCAGGGATCGAGGCGATCGAGCGCGGCGAGAGCACGCCGTATCGTCTCGCGGATTCGATTCTCCAGGAGAACCGCCGCCGCACGGCGGACGAGCAGCAGCAGTCTCCAAAGGGGTAGAGCATGGCAGGTGAGCGCAGCTCGTCGAACGACGCCGCGCCGGCGGCGCGACGTTACAAGCAGGCCGTCGAGAGCGCCAAGGCTCGCGACGCCGACTTCACGACCCTCTCCAGCGAGAGCGTGGAAGCACTCTACACGCCCGCCGACGTCGCCGGCTTGG
>JBHHXQ010000359.1:0-3704 GCA_046757105.1 Candidatus Krumholzibacteriia bacterium | reverse complement strand
GGGAACATCTCGAATCCAGCTTCGCCCTGGGCGGTCGCTGCGGGCGCCAGCGCGTAACACAGCAACGTGACGAGTGACAGCGTTCTTTGATTCAGGAGCCGGCTGAATGCATCAGCGGCCGGAGATCGAAATGGCACCCCTGGTTGCATGGTGGGACATCCTGTCGGAACGGTGTGCAGACTTCCGTGAAACGAAATCGAAGGGACCGAAGAGCTCGCATCTGGATGATCGAGCCCACACCCAGTTTAGCGCAACGCAACCATCGCATTCCAGCAGCAGATTCGCAAAAGAGCTGCTTCGTATTGTTGGAATCGACCCGCTGGGTTGCGAGTCCGCCGTGGTCGGTGCTGCGGATGACCGGTGGTTTCTCGTGCTTGCCGATTCGCCCGCAGACGTCGCGTCGTGTTCCTGTTCGTCCGCAGAATGCTCTTATGTGACGCAGAGCTTCTCGTCGAGAGAGAATCGATTCTCCGGTTCGTCACCGACACCTGGAAGTTCTCGAGAACAGCGTGCTAGAATCGATGCGTGACGCGACAAACGCGGCACATGCAAGTCCGGATGGATCGGACACGCACTTTCGAATCCTCCAGGCCCATGCATCGACCCGATGGAACTCAACGATGATCCCGCTCTCGCCGCGGACACACCGTGGCCGGCGATGAAAGGAGAAGCGATGCTCCTTGCTAGTCGAACCCTGCGAGTGACGCTGGCCAGTGCACTCGTGGTTCTATTCTGTACGACCGTTGCGATCGCAGATCCGACGGGCCCGACCTTCGTGCGGCGGATCGCCCAGGAGGGCGGCCTGCCGGGGTTCGTCAACTCCCCGGAAGGCATGTACGTGGATGCGGATGGCTACCTGTACGTGGCCGATCGCAGCAACAACCGCATCCAGAAGTTCGACGCCGAAGGCCACCTCCTCTTGCACTTCGGCCACCTGGGGACCGGCCCCGGGCAGTTCGCCGATCCGGGCGACGTCGCCGTGGACTCCCACGGCAACATCTACGTGGCCGACGAGGAGAACGCCCGCATCCAGAAGTTCGACTCCAGCGGCAACTTCCTGACGATGTGGGGAAGCTTCGGCATGCTGCCGGAGCAGTTCGATGGGGTCCGCGGGCTTGCCATCGACTCGAACGACCGCATCTACGTCGCCGACCGCGGCAACGACCGCATCCAGGTCTTCGACGCGAGCGGCAACCTGCTCGGGATGTGGGGAACGCCCGGACCGGGTGCCGGCCAGTTCAAGGATCCCCGGGCCATCGCCATCGATGCTGCTGGCAACGTCTTCGTGCTCGACCGCAAGAACCATCGGGTCCAGCACTTCGACACCGACGGCAACTTCATCAAGGAGTGGGGCTCGAAGGGTCTGTCGAGCGGCCAGTTCCTCTACCCGCGCTCCATCAGCGTCGACAACGAGGGACACGTCTACGTGGTCGACGGTGACCTCGTGCGTGCCACGCGCTTCGACACCGACGGCAACGTTCTGGCCGTGTGGGGCGAGGCGGGTCCGGCGCCGGGCCAGTGGACCGAGCCGCGCGGTGTGGCCGCCGCACCTGGCGGCGACGTCTACATCGCGGACACCAAGGGCGACTCCATCTACCTGTACCGTTTCGGCCCCACCGCGGTCAGCGAGCGCAGCTGGAGCAGCGTCAAGGCGCTGTTCCGGTAACCGGCGGGCAGCGGGGACGTCCCCCCGGCGGGGCCCTTCGGGGCCCCGTTGTCGCTGGTGCCGACCCGCTGCGTGCGGCGTGGCCGAGCCGCGACGATTCAGGACGGGCCGGCGACCGGCGAGCGGGCGATCTGCGGGTCGTCCAGGTAGGTGCGCGTGAGAAGGCGGTTCCGCGACGGGCGCAGCGGGGAGACGGCGCGCGCCGCCAGGCCGCGGGCCATCAGCCCCCACAGGCGCCGGCGCGGCATCGCGGACAACGGCGTGTCCAGGACACCCATGCGGCGCAGCCGCAGCTCGGAAACCGCCGCGGTGTGCCGGGCGAAGCCGGGGAGCTGCCGCCAGACCGGGTGCTGGCGCTGCATGCGGCGGCCCATGGATGCGGCCAGCCGCCGGACCGCCATGAGGCTCACCAGGGACATCCCCAGGAGATGCCGGCGCACGCGTAGATCGCGCGCGGCCCGCGCCGTCTGCGCCTCGCCGAAACCGACGTGGGTTTCCTCCTGGCGGACCGCGACGCGCAGCAGCCTGCGGACCGTCGCGTCCGGGACCGTGTCGACGAGGGCGTAGAACGCCGTCAGGACGTAGCCTTCTCCCAGAGCCATCTCGAGACAGACGTGCTCGTTCCAGTCCGCCCCCATCAGACCCGTGGACAGGAACTTGACGACCCGATGCGCCGGCTGCGGCTCGGTGTCCAGGAGATCGAAGACCTTGCGCATGAGGCGCACGTGCGAGAGCTCCTGCGCGCACTGCCTGACGAGGAACTGCGCCTTGTCGAGATCCGGCGCGTGGTGGATCCAGTGACCCACCTGGATGCCGGTGACCTCGCCGTAGAGGAACTGGCTGAAGATCCACCCGAGGGCATCGCGGTCGCCGGGCAGCTCGAACCGTGCCCCACCGAAGTCGTAACGAATCTCATCCGGGTCGAGCAACACGCTGCGGCTCCCATGTCTGTCCCCGTGCGAGGCGGGTGGCTCACGGTGTGAACAGGGTCGAGACTTCGCGCCCGATCGCGGCGGTGTCGCCGCCACGAGGTCAGCTCTGCCAGACTTCGATGCAGACCACGACGAAGGGCAGGTCGCCGAACTGCACGCGGTCACCCACACGTGCACCGAGGACGGTGCTCACGGCCGGAGCCATGTACGACAGCACACCCTGCGCCGGGTCGGAGTCCCAGGGTCCCAGGATCGTGATGTCCAGCGCCTCGCACCCGTCGGCTGCGGGCTCGAGGCGCACGCGCGTGCCGACGCGGACGCAGCTCGGATCGATGCAGGCCGGATCCAGCTCGCGCGCCCGGCGCAGCTCCTCGTGCAGCGTCTTGGCGCGTGAGGACAACATCTCCTGGCGCTCGCGCGCCGCCTTGTACTCGAAGTTCTCGCGCAGATCGCCGTGCGCCGCGGCCTGGCGGATCTCTTCGGTGTTGCGCGGGATCTCGACGCGAACCAGCTGCTCGAACTCGGCGCGCTTGGTCTCGAGGGCCCCGGCCGTCGTGTAGAGCGCTTCCTCCTCGCTGTCGCGGAGCTGGGGAAAACGCGCCCACGCGACCCGGCGCAGCGTCTCTTTGCGATGCTCCTCCAGTCCGATCTCGCGCTCGAGAATCCAGAGCAGCTGCTGTGCCTGTTCGAGATCGAGCTTGGCCGCCACCTGCTCTGCCAGGCCGCCCGTGTCGAACAGCTGGCGCAGCGCAGCCCGATGTCCCTTGAGCGCCTCGTCGGCGATCGCTTCGAGCAGACGGCGCAGGAAACCCCAGTCGGCGCGCGCCTGCAGTTCGGGGCGCGCCGACGTCTCGCGGCACAGCCACACGTAGAAGCGAGGCGCGCCCGCAGGCCGCGACACGGTCTCCTGAACGACACGCTCCAGCGCCGTCGCGTGACCCGAGTCGCGCAGAGCGTCGTACAGAAGCGCCAGCGTCCGCACGTCGCTCTCGGACTCGAGCAGCTCCGCATAGCGGTCCGGCCAGTCGGCGCGCTGTTCGCGCACCAGCGCCAGGGCGCGTTCGCGCAGGCCCCGATCACGGACGCCGGCGACGATGTGCGCGACG
>JBHHXQ010000358.1:0-3717 GCA_046757105.1 Candidatus Krumholzibacteriia bacterium | reverse complement strand
GGGCTGGACGCGTCGCGGTCTGAGCGCGCGGTCCGGAACCTCGCAGCCGCAGCCGCGTTGACACGTGGGAAGGTGATCTGATAGCTTGCGTCCGCTTTGGCCGAATCCATGACCGCGGGGACGTAGTTCAGTTCTGGTTAGAACGCCGGCCTGTCAAGCCGGAGGTCGCGGGTTCGAGTCCCGTCGTCCCCGCCAGGTTTTCCGATGCCCTCCCGGACGTTCGGGAGGGCATCGGCGTTTCTCCCCGCGGCCGGCGCACGACGGCTCCGATCGCCGCCCGCTCGCTCGCACGATGCGTGTCTGCCCCCGAGCTCGACTAGGCGCGCCGGCGCAGCAGGAGCAGCGTGCGATCGTCTGGCGCGCTGCCACCCTCGAGAAACGCATCCACGCGATCGAAGATCTCCTGCGTGATCTCGTCGACCGACTTGGCGCTCAGGGAGGTCAGGATCGACTCCAGCGTCTCGCGTTCCCCGAAGAACACCGGGTCGCTCTCGTCCTGCGGGATGTGTGCTTCCGGAATGCCGTCGCTCCAGGCACAGAAGAGCGCTCCGGGAGGAATCTCCACCGAGCCGGCCTCGAAGGCCATGTCGGGCAGCAGACCCACCGGGGGGCCCGTCGACGGCAGGTGCACCGGGTCGGCGCCGCGGCGCAGGATCGCCGGGGCCTCGTGTCCGGCGTTGACGTAGTTCATGCGGTGCTGCTTCGGGTCGAGACAACCGACGAACATCGTCACGTAGCTCGTGGTGTCGGTCGAGCGGCACATCTGGTCGTGCAGGCGCCCAACCAGCTTGACCGGGTCGTCACTGAGATCGGCCAAGGCGCGAACCCCGGCCAGGGCGTTGGCCATGAGCATCGCCGCACCGACACCGTGTCCGACGACGTCGCCGAGTACGAACGCGTACTTGCCGTTGGGGAGCGCCAGAACGTCGTAGAGGTCACCTCCCACTTCGGTGCACGGCTCCAGCCGCACGCAGAGTTCGTAGCCCTCGGGCACCGGAGGATGGCTCTCGAGGAGCGTGCGCTGGATCCGCGCCGCGGTGTCCATCTCCTGCTGCATGCGCTCCTTCTCGCGTTGCACGTCGAGCAGTCGGGCATTGGTGATCTTCACCGCCAGGATGTTGGCCAGCAAGGCGAGACGCCGCAGATGGTTCTTGTCGTACGCCGCAGTCAGCTCGCTCGTGTCCACGTACAGGACGCCGATCACCTGGGTGTTGTCGAACAGAGGTGCCACGAGCGCCGAGCGGATCTTGCCGAGGATGACGCTCTCCTGCAGCTGAAAGCGGGTGTCGCTCTGCGCGTCGCGCACGAGCAGGGAGGCGCGTTCGTGGATCACCGTCTGCACCATCGTCTGGCTGAGCGCCAGCTCGAGGTTGGAGCTGTCACTCTTGAAGCGCGCGGCCCGCAGCTCGGGCTCGCCCGCATCGCCGAGCAGCAGCAGGCACGCACGCTGGAACGGCACCAGCTTCTCCACCGTGTCGAGACACGCCTCGAAGATCTCCTCCTGGGGCTGGTGCCGCACCAGGAACTCCCCGAGGTCCGTGAGCACCTGGTAGAGCGTCGCGCCTTGCTCCTCCGAAGGCGGCAGCTCCTGGATCTCCTTCCAGTTCAGCTTGAACGTGGAGTCCAGCTGCGTGTCCTCGCTGAGAGCAGGCTGGATCGCGCGCTCCTCGGTCACCACACGGAGCATGACGTTGCCGAAGGAGATGCGGTCGTCCGGGCCGAGCGGGTGTGGCGTGTTGATGCGCGCGCCGTTCACCGTGGTGCCGTTGCGGCTGCCGAGGTCCTCGAGGACGAGCTTGTCCCCTTCACGGTGGACCATCGCGTGCCTTCGTGAGACCGAGCGGTCGGGGATCGAGATGGCGAGGTCGGAGCTGCGCCCGATGGCGGTGGTGCCCTCGGGCACCTCCCAGGTCTGCACGGATTCGCCGACGATGCCGGTTAGCTTGAAGTCCACCTGCCTACGGTAGCCGCGCCGCCCGGAGGCCGTCAAGCCGGCCCGTCCGGGGTGTCCGGGGTGGGCGACGTGTCCTGCTTCACCCCGACGGGTCGGGCCCGGCGGCAGCACGGTCCACGAGCCAGACGACCTGTCCGTCCGGCGGTCGGATGGCTCGCGCAGGGACCTCGCCGGCGCCCTGCGCCGACCGCGTCGCGCGTCGCAGCGCCTCACGCTTGCCCTCGCCCGTGACCAGGAACAGCACGGCACGCGATGCGTTCAGCGCCGGCGGTGTGAGCGTGAGGCGTGGTGCGATAACCGGCGCGGGCGTTGCAACGACGAGGCGCTCCTTCTCGTGCACGGCCGCCTGACCCGGGAAGAGCGACGCGGTGTGCGCGTCGGCCCCGAGGCCGAGGAGGACGAGATCGAACGTCGGCCGCGCGCCGAGTGTCGCGCGCAGCAGCTCCTCGTAGGCGCGCGCCGCGCCGTCGAGATCCTCGGCGTCCGCCGGCATCCGATGCACCCGGCTCGGCGGGATCTCGATGTGGGCGAGCAGGGCTTCGCGCACCATGCGGTAGTTGCTGTCGGGGGCGTCGGGTGGCACGGCCCGCTCGTCTCCCCAGAAGAGGTGGACGCGCCGCCAATCGACGTCGGAGCGCCCGGCGAGCCGCTGGTAGACGCGCCGCGGCGTGCTGCCGCCCGCGAGAACCAGCGCGCAGGAGCCGCGCTCCTCAATGGCTCGGCTGGCCGCCGCGACGATGCGCCGCAGGGCTTCGTGCGCCACGGCCTCGCTGTCCGGCAGGACGACGATCTGCGGCATGCAACTCCTCTGCGTGCATGCGGGCCCCGCGCCGGCCCCGGTCTCAATCGAGGAAGACCGCATCCCCGACCCGGAGTGTTCGATACACCTCTTCGAGGTCCTCGTCCAGGAGCCGCACGCAACCGTGTGTGGCGCTGGTCCCGATGCCGATGCGGTACGGCGAGCCGTGGATCAGGTAGCCGTTCCCGATGTCGAGCGCGCACGGGCCGAGCATCCCGCGGACGTGCCGCTCCGCAGAGCCCGCCGGCGGCACGGCCAGACCCTCCTCCACGTAGGCCCAGTCCGGCTTTGCCCAGACCGGGTTCCGCGCCTTGTGGGCGACGCGGCGTCGCCCGCGTGGGGTGCGGAACGTCCACGTCCTGCCGTCGGGGGCGCACAGCGTCGAGTCGCTGCCGGTGGAGCAGGGGCCGGAGCGCAGCAGCTGGCCGGCGGGGCCGTAGAGGTCGAAGCGCTTCGCGTCGACTTCGATGACCAGAGAGGCTCCGCGCAGGTGCAGCGAGTCGAGTCGTGCCCGGTGCCGCCGCTGTCTCGCGAGCGCTTCGCGGCGCACCACATCGCGCCCGGCGGGTGAGCTCGGAGCCGGTTCAGCACGAGCGGCCCGGACGCCGCCGGGAACCGCCGGACCGCCAGAGGTCCGGCCCGGACAGCGAGCCGTCGAGGTGATGCAGGCGGAGGTCAACAGCGCGGCGCCGCCGGTGCGCATGGCGGTGCGCAGGAATCCGGACCGGCGGCTCACTCGAACTCCTCGCCACGGTCCCGCAGGGCGCGAACGCGTGCCTTGGCGTCGCGGATCTCCCGGAGGATCTCGAGGGCCCGGGCGGTGGCCGCATCGACACGCTCCCGGGCAGTGTGGAGGTGTCCGGCCTGAAACGCGGACTGCGCGGCGCCGATCTGCTCGCGCACGTCCCGGAGCTGGCTCCGGAAGGCGCCGATCGCGGCGCGTGTCCCCTTGCCGACCGGCGCG
>JBHHXQ010000357.1:0-3732 GCA_046757105.1 Candidatus Krumholzibacteriia bacterium | reverse complement strand
CGTCTCGGCGATCTGCGGGCGCAGATCGCCACCAACCGGGTGGGCGAGAGACGACTCCTGGAGATCGTGCGGCAGCACGGCCGGCGGGCGCTGGCGAAGAACGCCGCCGCGCTCCTCGACTACGCGGAACGCGTCACGCGGGCTCTCCTGCGCCGCGTTCCGGACGGCAGCTACCACGCCGTCGACTTCCTCGATGACGACGGCGTCGGCGACGAGCCGGTGCGCCTCGAAGTCCGCATCGACATCCGGCGCGACTCGGCTCGCGTCGACTTCTCGGGCTCCGCGCCGCAGGTCACCGGCGGCATGAACGCCATCGAAGCGATCACGCGGTCCGCCGTGTTCTACGTGTTCCGCTCCCTCGTCGACGAAGAGATCCCGTCGAACGACGGCTGCATGCGCCCGCTGGAGGTCGTCGTGCCGCCGGGCTCGGTGGTTGCGGCCCGGCCGCCGGCCGCGGTCGCGGGTGGCAACGTCGAGACCTCACAACGCCTGGTGGACGTGCTCCTCGAGGCGCTGCGGCCGGCGCTGCCGGATCGCGTTCCCGCCGCTTCGTGCGGCAGCATGAACAACATCACCGTCGGAGGGGCGGGTCACGACGGCAGACCCTACACGTACTACGAAACCATCGCTGGCGGGATGGGCGCGCGTCCCGACGCGGACGGGCTCTCGGGCGTGCACACGCACATGACGAACTCGCTCAACACGCCGATCGAAGCGCTGCACCATCAATACCCCTTCCGGGTGACGCGCTACGCCCTGCGACGGCGGTCGGGCGGACGCGGGCGGCGGCGCGGCGGCGAGGGCTTGATCCGCGAGTACTCGTTCGGGGCGCCCGCCCTCGTCAGCGTGCTCTCGGAGCGCCGGCGGCGCGCCCCACCGGGCGCCGCGGGCGGCGCGCCCGGCGCCATGGGCCGCAACCTCCTGTGGCGGCACGGGCGCTGGACCCGTCTGCCGGGGAAGTTCCGGCTGCAGGTGCGGGCCGGCGACCGGCTGCGCATCGAGACGCCGGGCGGCGGCGGCTGGGGACGCCCGTGATGCACGGCGGCCGGGACCGTCCGCGCGGACCGTGCGGGCTCGGCCGTCTTGCGTCCGGGACCTCGATCGACTAAGGTTGAAATGGTCTATCTGCCTTGATGCGTTGAGGTTGCGCAGAGAAGGTGAACCCGCTACCGGACAAGAAGCTGGCACGGACGGCCTTCCTTGGAGTGCTGATGGTTCTCGGTCTGACGCGTGCAGTCGGTCGTCCGCCGTCGGCCGGGGACGAGCAGGATCTGACGCTCCAGCGGCACGCCATGGTGGAGCAGCAGATCGCCGCTCGCGGCATCCGGGATGCGCACGTCCTCGATGCCATGCTGCGCGTGCCGCGTCACGAGTTCGTCCCCGGCATGCTGCGCACCCTGGCCTACGACGACCGCCCACTGCCGATCGGCCACAAGCAGACGATCTCGCAGCCGTACATCGTCGCGTTGATGAGCGAGTCGCTGGACCTGCGCGGTGACGAGGTGGTGCTCGAGGTCGGCACAGGCTCGGGCTATCAGGCCGCCGTCCTCGGCGAGCTGGCAGCGCGCGTGTACACCATCGAGATCATTCCGGAGCTGGCGGAGCGCGCCGCCAAGCTCCTCGAGCGCCTCGGCTACGACAACGTCACCGTGCGTGCCGGCGATGGCTATCGTGGCTGGCCCGAAGCGGCTCCGTTCGACGCCATCATGGTGACGGCGTCGCCCGATCACGTTCCCCAGCCGCTCCTCGAGCAGCTCAAGCCGGGCGGCCGCCTGGTGCTGCCGGTCGGCCAGGGGCGCCAGCACCTGTTGCGGATCACGCGAAGCGAGAGCGGCTTCGAGAGTGACACGCTGGCCGCAGTGCGCTTCGTTCCCATGACCGGCGAGGCGCAGGAGAACACCCCGGAAAGGAAATGAAAGTGGCACGGAAGAAACCCTCGGTCCTGCGTGTGCTCGCTGGCGGCATCGTGGCGTCCGTCGCACTCCTCGGGCTGCCGGGAGCACCCGACCTGCAGGGTATGGCCGCACGGAAATGGGTCGTCGTCCTCGAGGCGCCGTCCGAGTTCGTCGTCCACGAGATCGCGGAGCATCTCGGGGTCGACGTCCGCTGGGTCGAGCGCGATCTGGTCGTGGCCGAAGTGGAGCGTCCGGAGGAGCTGTCCGTCCGCTGGGGGGCGCGCGTGGTGGCGCAGCGAGGCGCAGATCGCCAGCTCGCGTTGCTGCGCGAGCGCGATCTGCAGGAGCTGCGCGCGGAGCCGGACGTGCACGCGAAGAGCCTGTCCTACATCTCCGCGTCGCGCGTCGCGGTTGCGAGCGCCGGGGCGGGCGACGTGTGGATCCTGATCGGCGAGCCCGGCCGCTGGCCGCAGGAGGTCCTGGGCTGTCACGGCGGACTGGTTCTTCCGAAGCATCACATTGACCCGCGCAGCCTCCTGGATTCCGGTCCTCCTCGGGCGCTGCTGCCGTGGGTTCTCGCGCCGCGACGCGCGTGGACCCGCGGCGAGATCGACGTCCTGGAGTCCGTCTCCGAGGAGTCGCTGAGCGCCTACTATGACCTTCTCATCCGCGACGAGATCGGCCTGCCGGCGGACCGCTACGTGTTCAGCGACGACCTGGACGAGCTGTACGGCCCGCGCGCCGAGGCCGTCATGCAGCGAGTCGTCCAGGGCATCCCGGGTGCCGTCGTCGAACGACAGCACTTCGGCAAGTCGCGGTTTTGTCCCGGCGGCGGCGTCGTAGTCGACTCCACGTACAACCTGGTGGCGCGACTTCCCGGCTCGGTGCCCGGCACCGGGACGTTCGTCGTCTGCGCCCACATCGATGCCACCGGATCGCGCAACCGTGTCTGGCGTGAGAGGACGGACACGTGCTTCGAGTTCCCGCCTGCGGTGCCGGGCGCCGAAGACAACGCGACCGGCGTGGCGAGCGTTCTGGAGATCCTGCGCTGCGTCGCCGATGGCGTGCGCAGCGGCCAGCTCGACTTCGCGATCGATCTCGAGTTCATCGCCTTCTCGGGGGAGGAGGCCGAGGGCATCGAGGGGGCGCTCACCGGCAGCCAGCGCTACGTCGAGCAGCAAGTGGCCGCGGGCGCCACGCTCCTGGGCGCGTTCAACATGGACATGGTGGGCTCGGACAGCCTGGGCAACAACCTGGAGATCGTGCACAACACCTCGTCGCGCTGGATGGCGGACTGGGTGATCGAGTCCGTGTCCATGGTCGACCCACCGATCGACCTCACCTGCACGGCCGACCTCGACGAGACGCTCGCCTCCGACCACAACAGCTTCTGGTCGGTGAACGCGCCGGCGATCCTGGGCGCCGACGCGCCGGTCGACGTGCTGCGCAGGTACGCGAGCTACCACAAGCCCATCGACACGGGCGCCGACGTCCGCACGAACAAGTTGCGGGAGGTCACGAGAGCACTGCTCGCAGCGCTTCTGCGCTTCAACACCGAGGCGCACACCGAATCACGGCTCCTGTTCCCGGAGGAGACCCTCACGCTGCTGCGCTCCGTGCAGGGCCAGGGTCTCGAGTACAATCGCAGCTTGCGATTGTGGCCCGGCGCCCCGCTCGAGGCGCGCCTGTCGGTGTTCAGCCTGGGGGCCACCTACGAAGGCCCGGTGCACGTCGAGATGTGGACGCAACATGGCGATGCCACGCGGCCCCTCTTCGACGACGCGAGCCAGCGCAGCGTTCCCACGGGAAGCCGACTGGACTTCCAGCAGGATGTCCA
>JBHHXQ010000356.1:0-3734 GCA_046757105.1 Candidatus Krumholzibacteriia bacterium | reverse complement strand
GTCCACATCCTTCCCGAGGACGCCGGCATGAACCTCCTGTTCGCGCGGTTGACGTACGATGCAGCGGACGGCAGCGACATCGTGCAGACTGCGGTGGACACGTTCTGGGTCCAGGAGCAGCAGCAGAGTTTCGACATGGTTCTGGCGCCCAACCCCGCCCGGGGTGATCTGAGCGCTGCAACGCTGGCCGTGGATCTCGAGTGGCCAGCCGAGGTCCGGATCGAGATCTACAATCTGGAAGGCGAGCTGGTTTCCTCTCGTCTCGAGCACGTCGAGCCGTTCATTCAGTCACCGAAACCCGAGAAGGTGCGGATCCTGTCGTCCGCCACGACGCCGACCGACCTGGTGAGCGGCACGGACTTCGTTCGCGTGCGCTTGTCGGGGCTGGCGGGGCAATCCGCCTCGACCATGCTCCGCTGGGTGGTCATCCAGTGAACTTCCTGAGCCTTCTCATCAAGATGTTCTTCATCGTCCTGCTCGGCCGGCTCGTCGTGTCCGTGCTGCGCATGCTGGGTTTCGGGCGTCAGCGACGCTTTCCTCGCCGCAAGTCTACGTCCGACCGCAGGCGCCCGGAGTCGTCCGAAGTCCTGGGAGAGGACATCGTCGACGCGGACTTCGAGGACATCGATGACGGGAGGGCGGCGCGATGAGGCGGCGCTTCGGGCGTGCACGCCGCCGTGAGCCGGTCGCGTCGTGGGGATTCCTGCGCCCGCACCACCGCGTCCAGGAGGACCGCGAGCACATGCTCGAACGGCTGCGCCAGGTACCGGCCTGCGACGCGAGTACCGCTCGAGCCTCGCCCTGCAGCTGGGCGTGATCGGCGCCCTGCTGCTGTCCTGCCTCTTTCTCTTGGTCCAGAGCCTCGTCCTGCTGCGCTCCATCGAGAAGGTGCCGGCGCTCGCCGGCCTGGCGTGGCTCGTTCCGACCTTCGTGGCTGCTCTGGGTCTGCTGGCGTTACGCCGATTCCTCCGTGTTCTCTCCGAGTACCGCAAGCTGAGGGACGATTGACCGTCGTTGCGCGTTGTGCGGCATCCGGAGCCCGCTCCCGCGGTCCGGGGCCGTGGTACGTCTCTTGCTGAATCCAGACCGTTCACTAGAGCACCGGGAGGCAGCGTGCGAGTGGATGGCGAGCATCTCGATCTTCTCTTCGAGACCTTCTTCGACATCACGAGTCTCGTGCGCGCGGAACGTGGGGACAGCGCGTTGTTCGCGCGTGTTCTCGACTGCTGCTCGGAGGTTCTACGCGCGGACCGCGCCATGCTCCTGCGGGTACGGGGTGACTGCCTCGAACGGTACACCCGGTGCGGGCGGGGGGGCAGGCTGCAACACGACGAGCTGCCCGGGACGGAAGGGCTGCTCGACTGGCTCGAACGCGAAGGGCGGCCGTTCGTGGGGCCGGCGGGCGAGTGGCATCTGCCGCTCCCGCAGCCGGTCTTCGAGCGCAGCGCCGGCTCGCTGGTGTGCGCGCCGCTCGTCGCCAAGGAGAGCCAGCTCGGACTGCTGCTCGCGGTGCGCGATACGCTGCCCGTCGGGTTCGGCTCCTCCGACCTGAAGCTTCTCACCGTGCTCGCGAACCAGACCGCGATCGCTCTCGAGAACACGGCGCTCTACGAGCGCTTGAAACGCGAAGCCGTCACCGACGGGCTGACCGGGATCCACAACTACCGCTCGCTCATGAACGCGTTGCGCACCGAGTTCCGCCGTGCGCGCCGCCACGATCAGGTCTTCACGTTCGTGATGGCCGACGTGGACCACCTGAAGATCTACAACGAGCGCTTCGGTCACCTGGCCGGGAGCCAGGTGCTGGCGGAGGTGGCGCGGCTGCTGGTCGGCAACTGCCGCTCGACCGACATCGTCGGCAAGTACGGCGGGGACGAGTTCGCGGTCATCCTGCCGCAGACCGGAGTGCCGGGGGCGCTGGCCGTGGGCGAGCGCATGCGCGCCGCCATCGAGCGGCACACCTTCAAGCACGTCCCGCAGGGAGAGGTGACCTGCACCTTCGGTGTCGCGGTGTTTCCGACGGATGCCACCGACATGCGCGCTCTCATCCGGCAGGCCGATCGAGTTCTGTTCACGGCAAAACGCGCCGGGAAGAATGTGGTGCTGTCGACACAGGATCTCCAGGAACCGGCTGGGACCAGCCCCGCGGACTGAGCGCCCGCATGCCTTCCCGAACGCAGCGGCAGCGCCGCGGCGCCCCGGTGGGACGGCAGCGCCGCCGCCTCCGAGCGGACCGGGGGACGCGCGGGACCCGAGCGCGAAGCGGGCCCGGCACGGCCCTCGAAGGGCGGCAGGAAGCGGCACGAGCCGACCCTCTCCTGAGCGCGGCGACCACGAAGCATCCGCGCGGACGCGCTGCCTGGAGCCCGGCCGTGCTCCCTGCTGCTCGGACGATGTGCTAGATTCCTCCAGTCCGTACCGGGCGGTGGGGTGCGCCGGGGGCGTCCGCGGCGCCGTGTGCCCGGGGCTGCTGGAATGTGGATTGCACACGACCCGGCGCGAAACGGCCGGTCGAGCGCCGGGACGAGCGCACAACGTTCGCTGCGTGGACCGCCGGCTCGCTCGGGCGACGAGCTCGTGTTTCACACCTCCACGAACACGACGGTGTCGTGACTTGGCGCCGCCGGCGCCGGGCGCAGGAAAGGGTGGCCGATGAAGTTCCTGGTCACGGGCGGAGCGGGGTTCATCGGGTCGAACCTGGTGGAGACCCTGGTGCGACGCGGTGATTCCGTCGTCGTTCTGGACAACTTCTCCACCGGCAAGCGCGAGAACCTCGAGCCCGTCGCCGGACGGGTGAAGGTGATCGACGGCAGCATTACCGATCTCCCGACGGTGCGCCGCGTGATGGAGGGCGTCGATTTCGTGCTCCACCAGGCGGCTTTGGCGTCTGTGCAGCGCAGCGTGGACGATCCGCTCACCTCCAACGAGGTCAACGTCAAGGGCACACTGAACGTCCTGGTGGGCGCGCGTGACGCCGGCGTGAAGCGCGTGGTGTACGCGGCCTCGTCGTCTGCGTACGGCGACACGGAGGAGCTCCCCAAGCACGAAACCGTGCTGCCGAGGCCGATGTCGCCCTACGCGGTGCAGAAATGGGTCGGGGAGCAGTACTGCAAGGTGTTCAGTGACCTGTACGGCCTGGACAGCGTGGCACTGCGCTACTTCAACGTCTTCGGCCCGCGGCAGGATCCGAACTCACATTACGCAGCCGTCATTCCGATCTTCGTCACCCGGCTGCTCGGTGACGCGACGCCCACGATCTTCGGAGACGGCGAGCAGTCGCGTGACTTCACCTTCATCGACAACGTCGTGAGCGCCAACCTGAAAGCGTGCGAGGGCGGCCCGAAGAACGGCCGGGTGGTCAACGTCGCCTGCGGCGAGCGCTTCACGTTGAACGAGCTCCACCGGACGCTCTGCAATCTCATCGGTACGAATCGCGGGCCCAACTACGACGACCCGCGTCCGGGCGACGTCCGGCACTCCATGGCCGACATCTCCCGGGCACGCGATCTGCTCGGTTTCGAGCCCGAGGTCGACTTCCGCGCCGGCCTCGAGCGCACCATCGAGTGGTACCGCACGGTTCTTTCGGCTTCACGATAGCTGGGCACGAAGCAGCACCAGCACGGGGGCGGTCACCGCCCCCGTTCCCTCTTCCTGGCCCGCGCCCCGAGGCGAGGTTTCGGTGCGGGCGGACGCTCTCTCCGCGCGCCTCCAGCGCGCTCCGGTCGCTCGGCACG
>JBHHXQ010000355.1:0-3735 GCA_046757105.1 Candidatus Krumholzibacteriia bacterium | reverse complement strand
GCGACCACGGTGAAGCGCTCCACGGTCATCGCCAGGGCGGCGAGCGGCAGGATCATCGTGCCGCGCTCTGCCGCCAGATCGAGCGCTTCGAGGACGAACGAGAACAGCAGGAACAGAAGCACCACGAAGGTGATCATGATCGCGATGCGCGGGACGTGCAGCAGGTTGAGGCGGACGAGAAGCACGCGGACGACGATACCGAACAGGATGCAGAGCAGAAGCTGTGCCCCTCCCAGGAGCCAGCCGGTCTGCGTGATGCAGAAGCCCAGGAGCACGGGCAGGAACGTTCCGATGCTCTCGAGCCCGATGACCTGTCGCGCGAAAACGGCGAAGAGCAGCGCAAACGGCGCCAGCAGGATGATCGAGAACTGCTGCCGCCGCAGCAGCGGGACCTGCGCCCGGTGCTCCCGGGGCGAGGCGCCGTCACGTGCAGCCACCTCGTCCGATCCCGGATCGGCCGGCGATTGCCACACCACCGGAACGCTCTCGAAGCTGGACGTGAAGCCGTAGTCGAAGGCGAGACCGCGGCTGTGCTGGATGAGCGGGCGGTCACCTCGGTACAGGAGCAGGTAGTTCTCGGGAACGGAGGCGTAATGATCGTTCAGCGGGTCGAACGGAATCCATTCGCCGGCCAAGCGACACTCGACCCACACGTGGCTCGTCCGCTTCGTCCTAGTGTTGCCGAGGATGACCCCGCCGACGATGCGGCTCGGGATCCCCAGCGTCCGGCAGAAGGCCGCCATCAAGCGTGACTTGCCGCCGCAGCTCGACTCTTCGAGTCGCAGTGCCGTCAGAGCATCCGTGGTGCCGCTGAAGGAGGCCGGCGCGATCCGGTCGTGGCAGTAGTCGAAGATCAGGGAGCACGCCCGAAGTGGGGAGATCTCTTGCGCCTCGAGAGCGCCATGCCAGTCCTCGGCGCCCCACGTTCTTGCACGTTCGACGACAGCAGGGTCCACCCCGAGGATGCGAACGAGCCGCTCCACGACGGGAGCGCTTCGCGCCTGAACGACAGATGTGGCCCGGAGGTGAGGGGAGTCGGGCTCGCGGATCTCGCTCCATGAGAGGTCTCCATCGAGCAGGTAGACATGCGGACGCGAAACGATGGTCGCGGCGTAGCGCACGGTTCTGGCGTCCGGCCGCGGACGCCCCGAGACGACGAACTTCCTCCCCGCCCCGTCTTGCTGCAGGGTGAGGTCGATGTCGCTGGCCTCGAACCTCTCGTCGAGGACGGTGACCCTCGAGTCCGTTTGGGGAATGTACATGGAAAGCGAGTAGTCACCCGGAGCCGCGTGGATGGTGACCACCTGCTCGTAGGCGTACTCTCCGCGGCGGCTCACGTTCGCCAGGCTCGCCCCGCCCGTGCCGATCCGGACCGCGGCGGTGGCGACGGCCCCCAGCACGAGGATCCAGAAGAGGCGCGAGGCCAGCGCCGCGCGCCCGCGCGGCGCGCGCTTCGACCACGGCGTGGATGGGGCTGACGGCGACGTGTGCTCCATCACTCCAGACGCACCCCTGCATTCGGAAAAGGCATCTCGGAAAAGCGGATCGTGCGGCCTGACACCGGCGCATCGTCAGGAGCTCCGCGGGGAGGCGGATGATCCCTTGCTACTTCCGGCAGCGACCCGCTCCGCGACTCGTGCCATTGACGTGCCAGGAAGCGGTCGCGTCCCGGCCGGGGGGCAGAGCCGGCCGGCGGCATCCGAGCCTGAGCGGCCGTCCGTGGGACGAACCGTTCCGGGGGCTCGAGGTCTGGCGTGAGCATCAGGGCGGCGGATCGCGATGCGGGCGCTGCTGCCGATACGACCGCAGGCGCTCGGCCATGCCTTCGGCGGACCGCGTGTCGCCGGACGAGCGCGCGATCTCGATGGCTTTCTCGAGCGTCTCCTCGGCCCGCGCGAACTCCCCTGCCTCGGCGTATGCAGCGGCCAGCGTGTCCAGGAACCGGGGGTTCTCGTCACGCGTCATCCGGCATGCGCGCTCGGCGAGGCGCACGGCCTGCGTGCCGTCGCGATGCTCGGCCTCGGGGTGCGTGGCCAGGAGCCAGGCCATGTTGTTGGCGACGAGCGGGTCGTCGCGAATCTCGAGCGCGCGCCGGTAGTGCTCGAGCGCCTCGGGGATGTGGTTCTGCGCCTGCAGGACGTTTGCCAGGCCGGCGTGCGCCTGCATCCAGTCGGGCGCGTTGCGGACGCTGGCGCCCAGATGCTCGGCGGCCCGGGCGGTGCGGCCGGCGCGCATCAGGATCAGGCCCATCTCGTAGTGCGCCTCGGCGTCGTGGGGTCGGATGCGCAGCGTCTCCCGGAACTGCTCCACGGCCTCTTCCGTCCTGCCGGAACGGACCAGGGCCCGGCCCAGGTTGTTGCGGAACTGCACCGACCGTGGCTCGAGACGCACCGCTTCCTGAAGATGGCGAGCCGCCTCGTCGGCCCTCCCGAGCCGGAGCAGCGCCGCCCCCAGATTGTGCCACGGCCGTGACAGATCCGGCCGCAGCCGCACGCTCTCCCGCAGGTGCTCGACCGCCTCGTTCACGTCGCCTCGTTCGACGAGGATCGATGCGAGGTTGTAGTGCGCGCGCGCGTGGCGTCGCTCGGCCTGGATGGCGCTGCGGAACTCCGCCTCCGCCTCGGGCGCGCGCCGGGCGGCCAGGTGGCAGGTGCCGCGCAGGTAGTGCCACTGGGCGAGACTCGGCATGTACCCCGCAGGCAGGAGAACGAGCACGGCGTACACGCCGGTGCACGCTGCCGCCCAGGCCAGGGCGGCGAGGATCCGCCGCTGGATCAGCCATCCACCGATCCGGAACAGCGCATGGCCGCCGAACAGAAGAAGGAACGGCACGATCGGAACCCGGTAACGTCCGGCCACGAAGAACGGCAGGACCGAAACGGACAGCACGAGGATCAGGAGCGCGACGAGCACTGCCAGCTCCCAGCGCATCACCACGTCCCGCGGCCCGGCTCCGCGTCCCCGACCGCCCTGCTCCCGGCGCCGGTGGCCGGCGACCAGCAGGACGAACCCGACCAGGCCCAGCGCCAGCACAAGCGCGAAGTTGCCCGGCAGCGCGCGCAGCACGCGGCTGAAGCGGCGCTCGTAGTGGATCTCCTTGTTGTGACCCACCTCGGTGGGTCCCCAGAAGAGCCACAGCTTCCTGGCGATCAGCTGCAGAACACGGCCGGGGTTCTCGCGCATGAAGCGGAACGCCTCGGTCGTGAACCAGTCCGAGACCTCCGAGTGCTCGAGCGGCCTGCCGAGCCTGCGCTCCAGGTTGCGGACGACGCCTGGGTAGTCGAAGCAGGTTCCGAATGGACCCAGACCAGGGATCTCGTCGGCACAGAAGCCGCTGGCCGCCGGGTTGTTGCCGATATAGAGGTTGATGCCGGTGTTCGAGGAGATCGGCACGAGGTCCTGCGAGACGACGGCGTTGCGGATCGTGGCCACGGACACGGCGAGCGCCGCAGGCACAGCGACCGCAGCGGCGATCGCAAACCGGTTCCTGAGCGGCGTCCCGGATCGCCGCGCCACCCACGCGGCCCAGATCGCGGCCACGGGGACGAACAGCAGCACGTTGGGCCGCACGAGGCCCGCGAGGCCGAGCAACGTCCCCGCCCCGATGAGAACGACCAGCCACCCCCTCTCCACCCACAGGCCGAGGAGCCAGACCGATCCGAGGAGCAGGCCGATCAGGAGAGATGGTGCGTGCAGCTCGCCCTCGAAGTAGATGAAGGCCCAGTACAGGGCCAC
>JBHHXQ010000354.1:0-3738 GCA_046757105.1 Candidatus Krumholzibacteriia bacterium | reverse complement strand
GGGGGGCTTCGTGCTCTTCTCCCTGGGGATGCAGCCGATCGAGAACAGCCTGGTGGCGCGCTTCACGCCGGAGCGCTGGCGCAGCACGAGCTACGGCGTGAAGTTCGTCCTGAACCTCGGTGTCGGCTCGCTCGCCGTCTTCGCCGTGACGGCGCTGCAGAAGGACGGCGAGTTCGCGCTCGTCTACCTGGTGCTGGGCGCGGTCGTCGGTCTCGTGTGCGCGGCGACCGGCCTGCTTCTCCACCGCTCGCGGGGCTTCCCGGTTCTCAACCAGCCCGCCGTCGAGATGGTCGCGTGAGCTGCTCGCCGCGGCGCGTCGGGGCGTCGTCCCATTTCGAACCGATCGCCCCAGGAGGCGTGGCGTGGGGTCCGGGGAGCGGCCCAGGCCATCGGCGCGGAGAGAGGGGCGCGGCCGCCGGCCGTCGCGGACGACCGCGTCCAGCCTCCTCGGACAGGTTCAGCCGTCCGACGAGCCGTCGCGCTCGGACATGCACGCACGCGCGGCGAGGGCGTCGGCTCTGGCGCGGAGAAGGCGCGGGGAGTCGGCGCAGAGGCTCTGGGCGGCGCACGCGGCGTTCTCGGCCGCGGCGCGGGCCTTGCGTGCCTGGCGCTCGAGTCGGTTGGCGGATTCCGTCGCCAGCAGGGCCGCCCGTTCGAGGAGTTCCTGCCCCACCGGGTCGTCGGGGTCGATCCCCTCTTCGGCGGTGCGGCGTTTCTTCTCGGCGGCGGCCAGGGCGCGCTCGGCCTGCTTCTCGGCCTTGCGTGCCCGGTTCACCGCGTCGAGTGCGGCGTCCAAGGCGGCCGTAATCTGGTACGCCTTGCCCACCTCGGGATCCGCGTCGAGATCGATGTCCTCGGCGGCGCGCACCAGCGCCACCAGCGGCAGCCGGTCCAGAAGCGGCTCGAGGCGATCGCCGAACGGGTCCAGCGGCTGCTTGCCGCGCATGCGCAGCGGCAGCAGGACGAGCGAGGCGTTCTCCGAGCGCTCCACGATGGCGTCGGCCGACGGCTCCACGACGACCTCGGCGTCCGCGACGATGCGCGCGTCACGCAGCATCGTCTGCAGCGACTCGCGCGTCTTCTCGGTGCCTTTCCTCGAGCGCGGAGCCAGGACGCGGATGCGGGCGTCGCTCCACGCCTCGCTGCGCGTCATCAGGTATGCGAGCATCAACATGAGGCGGCTGCAGGCGTCGTCCCACCACCACACGTCGATCCGCCGCTCGTTGGCCGCAACGAAGTCGAGCGCCCGCCAGTCGACCTCCTGGGCCCGAAACACCACCACGTTGCATCCCAGCCGGTTGGCCATGCGCAGATGGTCGCCGTAGCGGCGCTCGCTGGCGGGCGTGCCGCCGCCAGGATCCATCTCGATCCAGTTGAGGAGAACGGTGTTGGCGCGCAGCGGACCGACGCCGAAGCACTGCAATAGCGCCTGCGATCCACTGCGCACGTCGGGCGCCACGAGTGCCAGCGCGAAGGCGTCGTGCCCGTGCTCCTCGATGTGGGCGCGCAAGTCGGCCTCGGCCCGGCTGCGTTCCTCGAGCAGCTCCTCCGGGTGGCCCTCCAGGATGCGCACCATCGTGTTCATCCCGCTGCCCGCCTCGATCCAGGAAGCGAAGTGCAGCAGTTGCTCGCGACGGCACGGATCGTCGGAGAACGTCAGGAGCCTCGGCCGCCAGTCCCGCGAGTGCTCGGGCTCGGTGCCCATCGCGAGCAGCGCCTCGCGAGCGCGCTGGAAGTGGTACGAGCGCCGGCCGTCGGCCCAGCGCGACGGCCCGGCCGTACGCTGCAGGTACTGGTAGATCGCGAACAGCACGGCCAGGGAAACGGCGCCGGCCATGGCATCGATCGCCACGATCGCCAGGAGGCAGGCGAGAGCACCGAGCAGGCTCAGCCGGGCATGGAACCAGCGGAAGCGCGGGCGGAAGGAAGGGCTCGCACCGTGCGCCTCGATGTAGGTCGCGTAGTTCAGCAGGCCGTACGCGATGAGGAAGGACATCGACACGACCCGGGCGATCGCATTCAGGTTTCCGAGCCCGATCGTGGCGCAGGCGATGACCGCCGAGAGCATGGTGCCGCGTCGTGGGTTCGCGGTCGACCCGTCGCACCTGGCGAACGGCAGCAGGAAGGGGAAGACGCGATCACGCGCCAGCGACTGCAGGATGCGCGGCGCGCCGAGGAACGAGGCGAGCGCCGAGGAGAGCGCTGCCGCCACCACCCCCGCATCGACCATCCAGCCGAAGCGCGCCACCTGCTTCAGCGACCCGTACGTGCCCACGAGCGTCGTGCGGGGCAGCGCGCCGGCCAGCAGGATGGCGGAGCCGAAGTAGACGAGAATGGAGACGGCGACAGCGCTCAGCACGCCGAGCGGCAGACTCCTCTCCGGCTTCTTGAGGTCACCGGACATGTTCGCGCCCTGCGTGAAACCGGTGACGGCCGGGAAGAACAAGGCGAACAACATCCAGAAGCCGTCCGCCCCCTCGCGGGCCGGGCAGTTGGCCACGAAGAGCGTCGTGTCCCAGCGCGACACGCCGCCGGCCAGGAAGGACACGAGCGCGGCCGCGAGAACAGCCATGATGCCGAATTGCATGCGCGTGGCCCAGTCGACGCCGAGCCAGGCCAGACCGAAGAGCATGAGCACGGCCAGCGCCCCCAGGAGCCGCGGCATCGTGAAGTACCCGTGGCCGCCGGCTCCCAGAACGGTCCAGTCGCCGGGTCCGAGCACGGCGCCCAGGGTCTCGCCGAAGCCGATGCAGTAGAAGGCGATGGACACCGACTGCGCCACGAACAACAGGATGCCGAGCGCCCCGCCGAACTCGCTGCCGAGGCTGCGCGAGATCAGGTAGTAGACCCCGCCACCCCTGACCCTGAGGTTCGTGGCGGTGGCGGAGAGCGAGATGCTGGTGACCAGCGCCAGCGAGCTCGCGAGCGCCATGACCCGCAGCGTGCGCACCAGGCCGCCGCTTCCGACCACGAAGCCGAGCCGCAGGAAGAGGACGATCCCGAGAATCGTCAGGATGCTGGGCGTGAACACACCCGAGAGGGTTCCGAGGCTCCCAGCGGGATTCGCGCGTCCGCGTCTGCTGCCGTTGTCGCTGCCCATCACCGCGCCCGTTGCGCGACGATCGGCGTCGGGTCGGCGACACCCTCCAGAACGTGGCCCAGAACCGCGTGCACGGAGTCGTCGAGTGTGCAGTTCTCGATGCGCGGCAGCCCTTCGCCCTGCGCGCGCTCGACGAGATAGCCCTGGATGGTGCGAATGGCGTCGAAGTTGTCGAGGTAGCGGCGACCGGGCCGATCGACCGCGGTGCGCCCGCGCCTCAGGAAGCGCTGCCGGTGTGCCTCTTCATCGCCGACGTAGACGACCAGATGGATGAACTGCAGGCGCGGGTCGGTCGCGAAACGCTTGAAGAGACCCGGAACCAGGTGCACGCCCTCGAGAATCGTCGACAGGTTCTCCTGCACCGCCCGCTCGAGGACGGCCTCCACGGCCACGGACACGTGCTGGACCTGCTCCAGCAACGCCGCCACCGTAACGTCGAGCGCCGGGTTCCGGTCCAACCGGGAGCCCTTCCAGGCCTCGAAGGAGGAGCGGTGCACCGAAGGCAGGAGCTGCTCGGAGATCATCGAGCGCATCACGTGCCGCACCGAGTCGGTCGACTGGATCCGGGTGATGTCGAGCCGGTGCGCCACCTCCGTGGCGACCGTGGACTTCCCGGATCCCGTGGAGCCGCCGACGAG
>JBHHXQ010000353.1:0-3768 GCA_046757105.1 Candidatus Krumholzibacteriia bacterium | reverse complement strand
GACCAGCCGGGGGGGCTGCCATTCCACGCCGCCGGACACCGTCTCGACCTCGGGCGGGCTGTCCGCGGGCGCCCCGGCCGGCGCGCGGTCGGATTCGAGACGTGCGGCCATTTCGGGTTCCGGCTCGACGATCTGCGGCGCAGCCGCGGCACCGGGCTCGGCCGGCGCATCGCCGGTTTCGATCGGCGGCGGCACCGGGTCGGCAGACAAGATGTCACCGCCGCCGCTGCGCTCGACGAGCACGCGCAGCGAACGCATCTTCTCCGTGAAGCGGCGTGCGGCAGCGTCGTTGCCCGAGTCGGCGGCGCGCTGCGCCAGCCGTTGCACGAGCTCGAAAGCACACGCGAACGACCGCTGCCCCTCGAGCTTCTCCAGGATCTTGCCCACGGGGGCGTCGTCCGGGAACCCTTCCGTGATCTCCCGGCAGCGCTCCTCGAGGACCTCACCGGCGTGCTCGCTGTCGGGATGGACGTGGTCGAGGTAGTCACCGAATGAAATCGCGGCATCGGCGCGCAGGCTCTGCTCGAAGCGCATCCGGGCCAGCCGGTAGCGTACCTCGAGGCGGGACGGGCACAGGCGGATGACCTTCCGGCACAGGGCCACGGCGTTGTTGTGCAGCCCCAGCGTCGCGTAGAGCTCGATTGACTTCTCGAAGTGCTCACAGGCCTGGACGACATCGTCCTTGCGCAGGTAGACGTCGCCCACCTGGTTGTGCAGGGTCGGGTTGTTGCCATCCGCTCCGAGAACGCGTTGCAGCTCGGACAGCGCGTTGTCCCAGTCCTCGCGCTGGATGAAATCCCGCGCCCGCCGGTGATGTGTCGAGAGCTTGCTCAAGCCTCCTTCGCCTCCTGCGACGTTCCTACTGCTCCGTCTCGCGATCGCTCCAGACGACCCGCCCATTCTGCACGACGAGCCTCGCGTTGTTCACACCGAAGTGGTACGGCACCGCGCGATAGTCGCTGCCGTGCGTCACCACCAGATCACAACGACGGCCCGGCTCCAGGCTGCCCAGGGTGTCGCTCTTCCCCACTGCATGGGCCGCGTTCAGCGTGCAGGCAGTGAGCGCCTCGTCCGGAGTCATGCGCATCATCGAGCAAGCGAGCGACCAGGTCGCCTGCATGCTCGGACCGTGGCTCGAGCCCGGATTGAAATCCGTGGCCAGGGCCACGATGGCGCCCGCCTCGATCAGCTTGCGGGCCGGAGCGTAGTCCGGCAGCGCCAGACCGAAGCTCGTCCCCGGCAGCAACACGGCCACCGTATCGCTGTCGGCCAGCGCCCGGACGCCGGCCTCGGACACCCGGACCAGATGATCCGCCGAGACGGCGCCCAGACGGCATCCGAGCTCCGCCGCTCCGCACGACTCCAGCTCGTCGGCATGCAGCTTCGGCGCCAGCCCGTGCCGGGCTCCGGCCCGCAGGACGCGCTCACTCTCCTCGAGCGTGAAGACGCTCGGTTCGCAGAACACGTCGTTGAAGTCCGCGAGCTCCGCCGCCAGTGGAATCATCTCCTCGATGACGAGCTCCATGTACTCTTGGCGCCGATCCCTGAAGTCGAGCGGCATCTCGTGCGCGCCGAGAAACGTCGCGACCAGCGTCTGCGGGACCCGATCCGACAGGCGCCGGATCACCCGCAGCGTCTTGAGCTCGTCCTCCGTCGTCAGACCATAGCCGCTCTTGATCTCGAGCGTCGTCGTCCCATGCGCCAGCATGCGAAGCAGGCGCGGCACGGTGAGCTCGAGCAGCTCGTCCTCGCTCCGGGACCGCAGGTCGCGGACGCTGGAGTGGATCCCACCTCCGGCGGCCGCGATCTCGACATAGCTCCTGCCTTCGATGCGCGCCGCGTACTCCTCAGGCCGGGCGCGGCCGAAGACCGCATGCGTGTGCGGATCCACGAGCCCGGGAATGACACTGCAACCGCCGGCGTCGACCTCGACGCAGCCGGGGAGCTTCTCGATCCTTCCCAGGACCTGGCGCTCCGGGCCCCAGTCGACGATCACGCCGTTGCGCGCCACGAGCGCCGCCCGCTCGACGCGCTTCAGCCGACCGAGCTGCGGTCCGCGCAGCGGATGCCCACCTCCGATCGGCGAGACGATCTCGCTGCAGTTGGCGAGGAGGAAATCGACTCCTGTCACACCGTCCTCCCGAGTCGCATGCGCCCGACGTGGACGGCAGGTGTCGCGCGTGTCGCCAACACGACATCCGGTATCCCGGTCCCGACTGCATCCGCCGCCGAACTCAAGAGTCCACCATCGGCAGCCGCAAACCGTGTTCACGCGCGGCGCGGAGCGCCTCGGGATAGCCGGCGTCGACGTGTCGAGCAATTCCTATGCCCGGGTCACAAGTGAGGACCCTGCGCAACCTCGCGGTCGCTTGCGGAGTTCCATCGGCGACGATCACCATTCCGGCATGGACCGAAAGCCCCATGCCGACGCCGCCACCCTGGTGGATCGAAACCCAGGTGGCGCCGCTCACCGCGTTCAACATCGCGTTCAACAGCGGCCAGTCGGCCACCGCGTCGCTACCGTCGCCCATGCCTTCGGTCTCCCGGTGCGGACTCGCCACGGAGCCCGAGTCGAGGTGGTCGCGGCCGATGACGATCGGAGCGCTGATCTCGCCGCGCGCCACCAGCTCGTTGAGCGCCACCCCGAAGCGCGCGCGCTCGCCGTAACCCAGCCAGCAGATGCGCGACGGCAGCCCCTGGAACGCCACCTGCTCGGAGGCCATGCGGATCCAGCGGCACAGCGGTTCGTCTTCCGGGAAGAGTTCGAGGACGAGCCGGTCCGTGCGCGCGATGTCCTGGGGATCTCCCGACAGCGCCACCCATCGGAAAGGGCCCTTGCCGCGGCAGAAGAGCGGCCGCACGTAGGCGGGGACGAAGCCCGGATACGCGAACGCGTCCTCGAGACCCGCGCGGCCGGCCTGCCCGCGGGGGTTGTTGCCGTAGTCGAAGACCACGCTGCCGGCGCGCTGGAACTCGAGCATGGCACCGCAGTGCTCGGCCATCGACTGCAGGCTACGCCGGACGTAACCACGCGGATCGCGCTCGCGCAGCTCGACGGCCTGCGCCAGGTCGAGACCGTGCGGGACGTAGCCGTTCAGCTCGTCGTGCGCCGACGTCTGGTCGGTGACCACGTCGGGCTCGAAGCCGCGCCGCACGAGCTCCGGCAGCACCTCGGCGCAGTTCCCGACCAGACCGATCGACAGCGGTTCGCGCTTGCGGCGCGCTGCCTCGGCGCGCTCCACGGCGGCATCGATCGAGGTCTCCATCACCTGACAGTAGCGCGTCTCCAAGCGGCGCCGGACACGCGCCGGATCCACCTCGACGGCGATGCAGACACCGCCGTTCAGCGTCACCGCCAGGGGCTGCGCGCCGCCCATGCCGCCCAGGCCACCCGTGAGCACGATGCGACCCGAGAGGTCGCCGTCGAAGTGCCGCCGGCCGCACTCCGCGAGCGTCTCGTAGGTGCCCTGCAGGATTCCCTGCGTGCCGATGTAGATCCAGCTCCCCGCCGTCATCTGCCCGTACATGATGAGGCCCTTGCGGTCCAACTCGTTGAAGTGCTCCCACGTGGCCCACTGTGGCACCAGGTTGGAGTTGGCGAGCAGCACCCGCGGCGCATCTGCATGCGTCCGGAAGACGGCCACCGGCTTCCCGGACTGCACGAGGAGCGTCTCGTCGTCTCCGAGCTCCAGCAACGTCCTGAGGATCGCGCCTGCCGCGTCCCAGCTGCGCGCCGCCTTGCCGATGCCGCCGTACACCACGAGGTCC
>JBHHXQ010000352.1:0-3778 GCA_046757105.1 Candidatus Krumholzibacteriia bacterium | reverse complement strand
AGCCGTGAAGGTGCAGCCCGTGGTGCACCGGACGCCGATCGTGTGCGCGCGGTCGCTGGACGCCCTGGTGGGTGCCCCGCTGTACCTCAAGGCCGAGAACCTGCAGCGCGCCGGATCGTTCAAGATCCGTGGCGCCTACAACAAGATCTCGCGGCTCCCCCCCGAGACGAGACGACGCGGCGTCGTTTCCTACTCGTCCGGCAACCATGCGCAGGGTGTGGCCCTGGCGGCCTCACTGGTCGGGGTGCCCGCCACGATCGTGGTGCCGGAAACCATCGTCGCGTCGAAACGGGCGGCGGCGGAGGCGTACGGCGCCTCGCTCGTCGTCGCTGGCACGACCTCGGCGCACCGCCAGCTTCGTGCCGAGGCCCTCGCCAGTGAACGCGGACTGGCGATTGTGCCCCCTTACGACGACCCCGCCATCGTGGCCGGGCAAGGAACCGTGGCGCTCGAGCTCCTCGAGGATGTGCCCGACATCGACACGCTGGTGGTGCCGATCGGCGGTGGCGGCCTCATGGCCGGCTGTGCCGTGCTGGCGCGCGCCTGGCGGCCAGGCATGCGGATCATCGGCGTCGAGCCGCTGGACGCGGACGACACGCTGCGCTCCCTGCAGGCAGGGCACCGCGTGCGCATTCCGCCGCCCCGCACGATCGCGGACGGGCTGCGTGCCGTCGAGCCCGGCGAGCTCACCTTCGACGTCGTGAAGCACCTGGTGGACGAAGTCGTCCTGGTGTCGGACGCCGAAATCCGACACGCCATGCGCCTGCTCCTCGAGCGCACCAAGCTCCTGGTCGAGCCCTCCGGGGTGGTCGCCCTGGCGGCCGTGCTTGCCAGGAGGTTTCCCGCCGCAGGCCGGCGCCTGGGCGTGGTCCTCTCCGGGGGGAACATCGAGATCGATGCCCTGGGCGAGCTGCTCGGATGACCGGCCCTCACCCGGCGTGCTCCCGGGGGCCGGAGCTGGGGTCGCTTGACGGGCGCCACGCCGGGCTCGATCTTTGGCGCATGCGAAACGTGATCGCTGCCTGTCTCCTCGTCCTCGTCACAGCGCCGAGCCAAGGCACCCCATCGGTTCCCGGCGCCAAGGGCGCACCCCAGGACTCCGTGGCGGCCAGGCTCCGCATCTTCCAGGTGGAGAGCCTGCGACAGATCCCGCAGGGCGAACGCGCCCAGGCCTTCGGCCAGTACGTCCTGGCCGTCCGAGCGGCCCTGGAGGCCGGTCACCACGGGCGTGCCACGCTCCTGGCCGATCGGGCCTGCAACTTCTGGAAGCGCTACCGCCGCCCACTCCTCCATCTGGCCGCAGCCCAGCTCGGATCGAACCTGTGGGGACCGTCGATCAGCTCGGCCCGACAGGCAGCCGAGGCGCGGGACGACGACATGCCGCCTCCACGCCGCGACGACGAGTCGGACGCCGCGCCCGCGTACTGGGAGGGCGTCGCCCTCTACGCGACGCAGCGCTACGACGAAGCCCTGCCGCGGCTGCGCGCCGCGGTCGAGGCGGCTCCGGACTGGGCCGAGGCGGCTCGCGCCCTCGGCGAGGCTGCCTTCGTCGCCGGCCTGTCCCAGGAGGCGGCGCTCGCCTATGCAGCCGCGTTCCGCCTCGACCCCCGGGTCGGCAGCGCCCGCGACCTCTCCTACTACGCCGAGACCAAGGCCACGGACGGGGATCTCGAGAGCGCCATCGCGGCGCTGCAAGAGGCCCTGCGTCGTTCCCCGTACGAGCCCGGGCTGCACGCCAACCTTGCGCACCTGCTGCAGCGCGAAGACAACCTCACGGACGCCTACTACCACTACACGCTCGAGCTTCTGGTGCACGGCTACGACGGCAGCTTCGCCAAGAAGGCGCTCGCTGCCGCTGGCAGCATCCTCGCGAAGGTCGGCAACCAGGAGAATCATCCCAACCGTCACGAGCTGCTGCTGATCTCCTCCGGGATGGAGGACCTCCAGGAAGGCGACGCCCACCGCGCCGTGCACACGCTCGAACATGCGGCGCGAATCTCCCGCACGCCGACCGCGGTGCCTCGTTTCCTTCTTGCCCAGGCGCTGCTGCGCGGCGGCAATGCGCAGGCGGCGCGCGAGCAGATCGAGCAGCTCCTCGACTTCGAGCCCGACTTCGTCCCTGCTCTCGTGCTGCTCGCGGAAGCGCTGCGCGCGCTGGGCGAGCGCCAGGAGGCGCAGACCACAGTCGAACGGGCCTACGACCTCTTCCCCGCCTACTGGATGCTGCGGCCCGAGAACATCCGCGGCTGACGCGGCCATCCGCCGACTCAGGTCCGCGCACGTCCCCGCGCTGCACGAGTCTCTGGTAGGCTGCCGTCATGACGAGCGAAACCACGATCCTCTCGCCGCCCGCCGACCAGCTGCCGTTCTGGCAGTCCACGGCAACGAGCCGTGGGCTGACCTCGGACCTGCTCCAGGACGCCTCCCGGCGCCTCCAGGTCATGGGGCTCGTGGCCCTCAGCCTGTGGCTCGTCTACTTCATCCTCGAGCATTGGGTCATCCCACCATTGCGCGGCGAGCACGCCATCTCGACACCCGTGCCTCACTGGCTGTGTCTGGCGGGATTCCTGCTGTCGCTCGCCCTGCTCCTGCTCGGGCGAAGCTCGCAGATTCGCCCGCAGCGGCTCCTCGACATCGGTCTCGTCTACATGATCGGCACGGCGGCCCTGATCGCCGTGCTCAACAGCGTCAGCATCGTCGCGGAGTCCCGCCACGAGCCTGCTGGTGTGTCCTGGAACTGCATCTGGATCCTGCTCTACCCGATGATCGTGCCGAACACGCGACGCAGGGTCTTCCTCGCTGCAGTGATCGCCGCGTCCATGGATCCGCTGGTCCTGGCGCTCCACACATGGCGGCAGACGGGGCACTCCATTCCGCTGTCCCACCTCGTCTTCTGGAAAGACAACTACATCTGCGCGCTTCTTGCGGTCGTCCCCGCACACATCCTGCAGCAGATGAGTCGCAAGGTGAGGCGGGCTCGCCAGCTCGGAAGCTATCAGCTCGTGGAGCTCATTGGCCGCGGTGGTATGGGTGAGGTGTGGAAGGCGAAGCACAGCATGCTGGCGAGGCCGGCCGCAATCAAGATCATCCGCGCCGAGAAGCTCGGGAGCGTCAGTGCCGAAACGGCGAGCATGACGCTGCGGCGCTTCGAACGAGAGGCGCAGGCGACGGCCGCGCTGAACTCAGCGCACTCGATCGAGCTGTTCGATTATGGCTTGAGCAAGGACGGCACGTTCTACTACGTCATGGAGTACCTGAATGGCTTCGACGTCGACACGTTCGTGAAACGCTTCGGTCCCATGCCCTCCGAGAGGGCCGTGCACATCCTCCTCCAGGTCTGCCATTCGCTCCACGATGCACACCAGACCGGCTTGATCCACCGAGACATCAAGCCCGCGAACATCTTTACCTGCAAGAAGGGGCAGGACTTCGATTTCGTGAAAGTGCTCGACTTCGGGCTCGTGAAGATGGAGCAGCCGGCGGATGCGAACATGCTCACGATGCAGGGGGTGACCACGGGCACGCCGGCCTTCATGGCTCCCGAGCAGATCACGAGCCAGAACGAGATCGATCAACGCGTCGACATCTACGCCCTCGGCTGCGTCGGCTACTGGCTCCTCACCGGCCAGCTCGTGTTCGAGGCCGACAACCCGATGAAGATGCTCCTGCGCCACGCCCAGGACACGCCCGTTCCACCCTCGATGCGTACCGAGCTTCCCATTCCCAGCGCGCTCGAGAAGCTGCTTCTGTCGTGCCTCGAAAAGGATCCCGCCGGCCG
>JBHHXQ010000351.1:0-3786 GCA_046757105.1 Candidatus Krumholzibacteriia bacterium | reverse complement strand
ATCGACATGCGCTTCCTGTGGGAGGAGGTGCGGCCGGACTACGACGTCCGTTGGGAGGAAGCGCGGCAGATGCTGCTCGTGGCGAGCCGCCGGCATCTCCAGCGGACCCCGGAGGAGGACTGGCCCGTATGGGCTGGCATCGGTCTCGGCGAGACGTGGACGTTCGAGAGCCACCCCTCCAACGAAGCACGCGAGTACCCCAAGGGACGAGCGCGCCGCGCCATGCCCCGCGCGACGTTGTTCCGCCCCGGCTCGTTCGAGGTGCGCTGCCGGGCCGGACGTCCGCTCGTGATGTGCGTCGTCCTGGGTGACGAGGCGCAGGCCGTGCGCCAGAGAGTGACCCGGGTTCTCGAACGCCGCGAGGCGAAGATCGTGGCGCGCCACGCGCGGCTGCAGGCGCTCCTCGATCGACCGGGCCTCGAGGCCAGCGATCCGAGGCTCGAGCGCGCGGCCGCGTGGTGCCGCCTCAGCCTGGATCAGCTCATCATGGAGCAGCGCGGCCTGGGCATCTACGCGGGGTTCCCGTGGTTCACGACGTACTGGGGTCGCGATTCGTTCATCGCGCTCCCGGGCGCCTGTCTGGTGACCGGCGACTTCGAGACCGCGCGCACGATCCTGCGCACGTTCGCGGTGCATCAGATCGACGACGCGCAGAGCCTCCACGAGGGGCGCCTGCCGAACTTCGTCACCGTGAAGCAGGTGCAGTACGCCACCGCGGACGGCACCTGGTGGTGGGTCCGCGCCCTGCGCCAGTACGAGGAGGCGAGCGGCGATCTCGGCTTCGCCGAAGGGCTCTACCCGGTCGTGCAGCGCGCCTTGAACGGCGCCCTGACGCATCGGGTCGATCCAACGGGATTCATCCGCCACGGTGATGGGGAAACGTGGATGGACGCGGGAGGCGAAGCACACCCCTACTCGCCGCGCGGCGATCGCGCCGTCGAGGTGCAAGGGCTCTTCCTGAACGCGCTCGGGTACGGCGTCCATCTCGCGCGGCGGATGCGCGAGCGCGGCGACGCGCTGCGCTGGCAGGAAGCCGAGACGCGTCTGGGCAGGGGGTTCGCAGAGCGCTTCTTCGATCCGCAGACGGGCTCGCCCCGCGACCACCTGAACGCCGACGACTCGGCCGACACGCAGGTGCGCCCGAACGGCCTGCTGGCGTGGTTCGCGGCGCCGCATCGCTTCCGGCACGACATGGCGCGCGCCACGATCGAGCAGGTGCGCGACCGCCTGACGTATCCGTGGGGCGTGGGGTCGCTCGCATCGGACGATCCGCAGTTCCACCCGTGGCACCTGGCGCTCGAGCAGTACTACTACGATGAGGCGTACCACAACGGCGACGTCTGGCTGTGGCTGGCGGGACCGCTCGTGAGTGGGCTTGTGTCGCTGCACCAGGTGGAGGCCGCATGGCAGCAGACCGCGTTCCTCGCCGGCGAGATCCTGGAACGCGGCGTGGCCGGGAGCCTGCGCGAGATTCGCGACGCCGTCGAATCGGCGGCCAAGGACGAGTTCGGTGGCGCTTGTGCGCAGGCCTGGAGTCTGTCGGAGTTCCAGCGCACGCTCTACGAGGACTATCTCGGCGTACGCCCGCAGATGAGCTCCGGCCGCATCACCGTCGCCCCGCTGCTGCCCGCCGGCCTGTCGCGCCTGTCGGCTCGGGTGCCCGTGGGCTCGGGCGGCATGCGCGTCCTGCACGAGCGCAAGCCGGGAGTCCTGCGGACGACTCTGGAGCCCGATTCCGGCTGCGCGGGCGCTGTCGCCCGCGTCGTGCTCACCTCGGCCGACGGCACGCGTCACGCCGTGGAGATCCCGCTCGAGCCGGGGCACACGTCGGAAGTGACGCTCGACGACCGCTCACACGAGTTCAGCGTGGATGGAAATGCCGTCCCGCCGTCGCAGCGCCTGGAATTGCCGTCGCTCCCGCCCCGGGACGCACCCGGCTTCCGGTTCCGTCCTCCCGCGAGCACCGCAGGACGCTGACGGACGGCCTGGCAAGCGATCGACGGCCCGGCGGTGGCCGGCTGCCGCGGATCCCCCACCCCGTCCGGCTCGGCGCGGATCCCCCACCCGTTTTGTCGTCCTGAAGCGTGCTCGTTCGGTTAGAATGGGCCCACGGTAGACCGTTTCAACACTCGACCCCACGCCTTCGGAGGAGCCCCCATGCCCCGGATCACCCGGCGGGCTCTGGGCCGTGCTTCGGCATGGACCGGTCTCGCTCTCCTCGCCGCCACGGCGGCCTGGGCGGTCCCAGTGACGTTCCATTACGTTCCGCCCTCGCCCCAGCAACACGTGCACCTGGCCGGAACCTTCAACAGCTGGTCGCCGACGGCGCTCGAGATGCAGGTGAGCGACGAGGGCGTCTACACGGCCGAGATCGATCTCGCGCCCGGGAGCTACCAGTACAAGTTCGTCCTCGACGGCAACGTCTGGCGCGAGGATCCGTTCGCGCCCGACGGCTGGGTGGACGACGGCTACGGCGGCAAGAACGGCGTCGTCGTGATCCCCTCTGGCGTCGAGACCTTCACGGTGGGCAAAGCGGAGGCACGCGGCGCGCCGCCGCCCGCGACGAAGGAGCCGGCTGCTGCCGGTGACGCGGTCACCGGCCTGCGCAAGGTGACGTTCCGCTACCAGCCGCCCATCGGCGGCGTCAACCAGGTGGTGCTGGCCGGCACCTTCAACGACTGGAACGTCGGCGCCACGCCCATGCACGACGACGACAAGGACGGCACCTGGGAGGTCACGATCCTGCTGGCGCCCGGGAGCCACCAGTACAAGTTCGTGGCCGACGGCCAGTGGATCACCGACATGAGCGCCGACGGCTTCACACCCGATGGCTGCGGGGGGCAGAACTCGGACAACCACGTCGCCGCGCGCTGCGCCTCGCTCGACGTGGCGCGCGGCGACGGGCGCTTCTACCTCGACGACATCCGCTACGAACTCGACTACTCGACGGTCAACCCGGTGTCGCCGAAGCGCCTCGTCTTCACCGCCCGCGCGCACCTCGACGACGTCGAGACGATCTTCGTCGTCTACCAGGAGGCAGACGGGCCGGTTCGAAGCGTCGAGCTGCAGCCGGTGGGCGAGGATCCGGCGCTCGAGTACCGGCGCGCCGCGGTCGAGCTCGAGGCCGCCGCGGGCCCCGTGCGCTTCGCCTTCAAGTACGTGGACGGCGGCAGCGAGATGTACGTGACGCCGCACGGAGCCACCCCCGAGATCCCGCCGGCGGACGCTCGGTTCGTGTACACGCCGGAAGAGCTGCCCGTGTTCGAGATCCCGGACTGGGTGCGCGACGGCGTCATCTACCAGATCTTCTGCGACCGCCTCTTCAACGGCGACCCCGGCAACGACCCGGACTTCAGCGAGCCGATGTACGAGGGACGCACGACGCTGCCTGCGTCCGGGAAGACGAACGGCGAGTACTTCCACCTGGTGAAGGACTGGTCCGACATCGCGGGCCTCGTGCGTTCGCCCTACCGTACGGACGGCAGGCCGGACTACTACTCCTTCTACGGCGGTGACATCGAGGGCGTGCGCCAGAAGCTGCCGTACCTCCAGGACCTCGGTGTCACGATCCTCTACTTCAACCCGCTCAACGTCGCCCGCAGCAACCACAAGTACGACCCGTGCGACTACTTGAAGGTGGACCCGCACTTCGCGGACGACGAGACGTTCAAGAGGTTCGTCGAGGAGGCGCACGCGCGCGGCATTCGCATCATCGTCGACATGGCGTTCAACCATTGCGGCGACTGCCACTTCGCCTTCCAGGACACCTGGAAGAAGGGCCGCGAG
>JBHHXQ010000350.1:0-3789 GCA_046757105.1 Candidatus Krumholzibacteriia bacterium | reverse complement strand
TGCGCGAGGACGTCAGCCGGGGGCTGAACTACCTCGCCGCCGGGAGCGGCCGCGCGCCGAGATCTTCGCGTCACGACTCGGGCGGCCCGCCGGACTCGTCGTCTACCTGCAGAGCATCGAGCACGCCGGGCAGACGTGGCACCGGGTGCTCCTGGGGAACTTCGAAGACCTCCAGGCCGCAAGCGCTTACGCCAGCTCGGCACAGGAGAACGGCACCTACACGTATGCCCAGGCCGTCCGGGTACCGCGCGCCGGGCTGCTGACCTGGGACGGGGAGTAGCGCAACGCTCGCGAGAGGATGCATCCGCGATGCCGCCCCGCCGGGAGCCGGCGGGGAAGGGCAGACGACGTGGGCACAACAACTTGAGGGCGCCACTTTGAGAGTTCCGGGTGGTGTCAGGCGTAGACGGGTGCTATAATGCCGCAGATGCCACAAGAAGTTCCGTTCCTGGATTTGCACAGCCAGATACTGCCTCTGAGGAACGAACTCGACACGGCGATCCGCCGCGTCGTCGATTCCTGCGGATTCATCCTCGGAGAAGATCTCCACGCCTTCGAACGAGAGTTCGCGGAGTACTGCGAGGTGCGGCATGCCGTGGGTGTCGACTCCGGCACCTCGGCGCTGACCCTGATCCTCCGGGCCGTCGGCATCGGGCCCGGTGACGAGGTCCTGCTGCCGCCCAACTCGTTCATCGCCACGGCGGAAGCCGTGACGCTCGTCGGCGCCCGCCCCGTCTTCGCCGACGTGGACGAGCAGACCCAGCTGCTCGATCCGCAGAGGGTGCGCGCGGCGATCACGCCACGAACGCGGGCGCTGATCCCCGTCCACCTGTTCGGCAGGACGGCGGATCTCGCCCCCCTCCAGGAGATCACGCGGGCGCACGGAGTCCACCTGATCGAAGACGCCTGCCAGGCCCACGGGGCCCGCTACGACGGCAAGCGCGTGGGTGGATTCGGCGTCGCCGCCGCCTTCAGCTTCTATCCTGGGAAGAACCTGGGTGCCTTCGGTGACGGAGGCGCCGTGACCACGAATGACGATCAGCTCTCGGAGAGCCTCCGGCAGCTCCGTGATCACGGCCAGGAGCGCAAGTCCGTGCACCGGCGCATCGGCCTGAACGGCCGCCTCGACACGCTGCAGGCCGCCGTGCTGCGCGTCAAGCTCCGTCACCTGGATTCGTGGAACGTAGCCCGTCGTCGGGTCGCCGAACGCTACGACTCGTTGTTGCGCGATTCGGAGTTCCGGACGCCTGCCCCGCTGCGCCCGCGAGAAGATCACGTCCACCACCTCTACGTGGTGAGACATGCGAACCGTTCCGCCGTCGTTCGAGCATTGCAGGACAACAGGATCGGCTTCGGGTTGCACTACCCGGTTCCCATCCACCGGACGCCGGCTTACGCCGGCCTCGGACTGGGACCGGGCAGCTTCCCGAACGCCGAGCAGTTGGCCAACGAGATCCTCTCGCTGCCGATGTACCCGCAGCTGACCGACTCGCACATCGAACAGGTCTGCGAGGTCATGACAGAAGCTACTGTGAGTGGATGACGGAGACAGCCGACCATGACACCTACTTCGCTCGTCACAGCTCAACGAAAGAACGCGCTTCCAGCTCCGCCCGTGCTGGAACCGCAACACCAAACGGTGGAGCGCACCGCGAGCCCGTCCGAGAAGGACGCGGCTCGAGAGGCCCTGGGCAACCGGGCCAGCCTGCTGTTCAAGCAGGTCCTCGACTATGCAATGTCGGGCGCTTTCCTGTTGCTCACCTCGCCGCTGTTCCTGGTGATCGCGGCGCTCATCAAGATCACGTCGCCCGGCCCCATCTTCTTCGTCCAGGAGCGGGTGGGCCAGGGCGGGCGCAAGTTCCGCTTCTACAAGTTCCGCACGATGAAGCACAACTCCGACGACAGCGTGCATCGCGAGTTCTCCCGCAACTTCATCCGCGGAGACGGATCCGAGAGCGGATCCAACGGCAACGGACGCAGGCGCTGGAACGGCAACGGCACCGGGCTGGCCGGCACCGCACCCGAGACGGAGGACAAGGTCTACAAGCTCACCAGGGATCCCCGGGTCACGGTGGTAGGCCAGTTCCTGCGGCGCACGAGCCTCGACGAGCTCCCGCAGCTCTTCAACGTTCTGCGCGGCGAAATGAGCATGGTCGGACCACGCCCTCCCGTGGTCTACGAGCTCGAACACTACCTGGAGTGGCACAAGAGGCGCCTGGCCGCGAAGCCGGGGATCACCGGCTTGTGGCAGGTGAGCGGACGAAGCAGCGTTCCGTTCGACGAGATGGTCCTGCTCGACCTGTACTACATCGAGAACCGGACCACGGCCATGGACCTGGGGATCATGGTCAAGACGCTGCCCGTCATGGTCAAAGGGGACGGGGCCTACTGAGCTCGTCCCCGCAGCGACGTTCGAGGTGAACATCCCGTGCTCCACATTGGTGTCATCGGCTGCGGCTACTGGGGCCCCAATCTCATCCGCAACTTCGCGATCGCCCGCCGCTCTCGCGTCACGGCCTGCTCCGATCTGGATGCCGACCGCCTCGAGCACATGAGCGAGCTCTACCCGTACCTGAGCATCACGCCGGACTACCACGAGATCCTGCAGAACCCCGACATCTCCGCCGTGGCCATCGCCACACCCGTGTCGACACACTTCAAGCTGTGCATGGACGCCCTGCGCGCCAACAAGCACGTCTTCGTCGAGAAGCCCCTGGCTCTCTCCAGCGAGCAGTGCACCGAAATGGCAGCCGAGGCGAGCCAGCGCAACCTGGTGCTCATGGTCGGGCACACGTTCGTCTACACCGCCGCCGTGAACAAGATCCGCGACCTCATCGGCACCGGAGACCTCGGAGAGATCTGCTACATCAACAGCACGCGAGTGAATCTCGGCGTCTTCCAGCCGGACATCAACGTGATCTGGGATCTCGCCCCGCACGACATCTCGATCATGAACTACGTGCTGGGGATGCGTCCGGAGCGGGTCGCGGCGCACGGCAGGAGCTACATCCGCCCCGGGATCGAAGACGTCGCGTTCATCGATCTCGAGTATCCGAACGGGGTCATCGCCAACATCCACGTGAGCTGGCTGGATCCGTGCAAGATTCGCCGCACGACCGTGGTGGGGACCAGGAAGATGCTGGTCTACGACGACGTTTCGAGCCTCGAGAAGATCCGCGTCTACGACAAGGGCGTGGACGTCCCGCCCCACTACGACAGCTTCGGCGAGTTCTCGCTCAGCTACCGCTTCGGCGACATCCTCACACCGCGCCTGGACGACTCCGAGCCGCTCAAGGTGGAATGCCGGCATTTCGTCGACAGCGTCGGGAAGGGGCAGAAGCCGAGATCCGACTCCGAGGAAGGCCTGGCCGTGGTCCGCGTTCTGGAGGCCGCGTGCGAGTCGCTGCGCAGCCAAGATCGCCTGGTTGACATCGCCTACCCGGTCCTCGAATCCTGAACCCACCCCATGGCCCCGCGCTTATAATGGGCGGCCGACCGGCGGAGCGCCCGCCGGATGGATCCCGGTCCACAGGTTCGCTTCTCGGGGAGCACCGACCTCGCCGCCGACCATGCGTGTCGTCCTCGCCAACAAGTTCCTGCATCCGCGCGGCGGCGCGGAGCGCGCGGTGCTGACGCTCGGGGGCGAGCTCGAGCGGCGCGGCCACGATGTCTACTGGTTCGGAATGCGCCACCCGCAGAACGTGGTGCACGGAGAGCGCGTCGAGGAGGTGCGCCAGCGCGACTACCACGGCACGGGAGCGCGGCGCTTCCGGGACGCAGCCGCCATGC
>JBHHXQ010000349.1:0-3790 GCA_046757105.1 Candidatus Krumholzibacteriia bacterium | reverse complement strand
TGACCGAGACCGGCTCTCCAGCCAGACCACCGCTCATGGTGCGGTACTCCCGGTTCTCGGCCACGAGTCGCGGGCGGTCCAGGCGCCGGGCAATCCGCTCGACGCGATCCCGATCTCCCGGCAGGAGGACGTATCCCCCCACCTCGCCAGGCTGCACTCGGATGTGATAGCGCGGGTCTTCGGACATGGCCGCGAGTGTGCCCCAGGCGAGGGTGCTCGTCAATGGGATCGAGTTCCGACACGCGGTCGGCGGGGATGCTGTCGACGCGGCCTAGACGGAGAAGGACTTGCCGCATCCGCAGGCGCCGGTCGAGTTGGGGTTCTGGAAGCGGAAGCCGGCGCCGCTGAGGTCTTCGACGTAGTCGATGTTGACCCCCATCAAGTACACGGCGCTCATCGGATCCACGACGAGCTCGAAACCGTCGTGCCGGGTGACCGTGTCATCGTCACGCATGTCGTCGAACGCGAAGGCGTACTCGAAGCCGGCACAGCCGCCCCCCTGGACGTAGAGGCGCATCGCCTTCCCCTGGGCGTCGGGCGTCTCCGCGATGATCTCCTTGATGCGGCCGACTGCAGTCTCCGTCAGTGTGATCATGACAGGAACGGCTCCTTTGGTTTCCACCTGGGAGGCCCGCTCGCCTCCTGTGGATCTCGAGAGGCCTGGGATAGCCAGGTCCGCCCGGGCCTGCGATGGACAACGCCGTGCGCGCTCGATGCACAGGCCAGATCAGTTCTCGGCACGGAACGGCGCGCCGCTTGCCGTCACCATCGAGGACTGGTAGTACCCGCAGGACCTGCACACCTCGAGAGCCTGCCCCCCGAGGATCTTGGCGATCGTGCGCAGCGCCGCCTCACGGTCGAAACGCGCCGGACTCACGTCCCGGACCGAGCGCATGGCGCAGCCTCGCAGCGCCCAGCACGGCAGGTAACGCAGGAAGGCGCGGATGCCGGCGAGGCTGACGCCGCCGCGATGATTGATCTCCCGGATGCAGCCGAGCCAGCGCAGGTCGTCGTCCGAATAGCGGCGCTGGTGCCCCTGGCGCTGCGGCACGAGCAACCCCATGCGCTCGTAGAGCATCAGCGTGCGCGGATGCAGGCCGACCCGGCGTGACGCCTCCGAGATGCGGTCGCGGGAGTTCCTGGTACCGGTTTGCACGACGCTCTCCACGCGGATCTCGATCTCCATGGGAAGCTACGACTTGACAGCGGCAGCTGTCAAGTTTTAGCGCGCCGGCCCGCGGAGAGACTCTCGGCCGCTGCAGGGATCGTGCCCCCCCGGCCGGCGCTCAGACGTCGCGGGCGGCCGGTCGCCGCTCCAGGACCGTGAAGGAGTAGGCGTGCGGGTTCTTGGCGTCGGGGAGGAGATCGACACGTTCGACCTCCAGCCACTCCTCGAAGTCGCAGTCGGGGAACCAGGTATCTCCTCCGATGCGGTCCTGCACGAGCGTCACGTACATCCGCTGCGCCAGGGGCAGGAACGCCGCATAGACCGAACCGCCGCCGATCACCATGACCTCGTCCGGTGCTTCCGCCGCCGACTCCAGCGCCCGGCGCAGCGCCTCCTGTGGTGAACGCGCCACCAGGCACCCGGGAGCCTCGAAGCCCTCCTGGCGCGTCAGCACGATGTTCGTGCGCCCCTCGAGCGGCTTGCCGATCGACTCGTACGTCTTGCGCCCCATGACGACCGGACGCCCCATCGTGATCTTGCGGAAGTGCCGCAGGTCTGCCGGCAGACGCCACGGCAGTCCCCCTGCCTTGCCGATGACGTGTTCCGGCGTCATTGCGACGACGAGCGAGATCTTCATGTGTCAAACCGCAATCGGAGCTTTGATCCCAGGATGACACTGGTAGTCGCGAATCTGGATGTCCTCGTACCGGAACCGATCCAGCTCCTCGACTCCGGGATTGAGCCACAAGGTCGGTGGCGGATACGGCTTGCGCGACAGCTGCAGGTCGGCCTGCTCGAGATGGCTGCGGTACAGGTGCGCGTCCCCCAGCGTGTGCACGAAGTCCCCCGGCCGATGGCCGGTCACCTGCGCAACCATCATCGTGAGCAACGAGTACGACGCGATGTTGAACGGAACCCCGAGGAACACGTCTGCGCTGCGCTGGTACATCTGACACGAAAGCCTGCCGTTCGCCACGTAGAGCTGGAACATCATGTGGCAAGGCGGAAGCGCCATCCTGTCGAGGTCGCCGACGTTCCACGCGCTGACGACGTGGCGTCGCGAATCGGGGTCCCGGCGCAGCTGCTCCACCACGTTCTTCAACTGATCGATCTTGCGACCGTCCGCCGCCGTCCAGGAGCGCCACTGGGCTCCGTAGATCGGTCCAAGCTCGCCGTCGTCATTCGCCCACTCGTCCCAGATGCTGACCCCGTGTTCTTGCAGAGACCGCACGTTGGTGTCTCCCCTCAGGAACCAGAGCAGCTCATGGATGAGGGAGCGCAGGTGCAGCTTCTTGGTGGTGACCGCCGGAAACCCGCGGCTCAGGTCGAAGCGCATCTGGTATCCGAACACGCTCCGCGTGCCGACCCCCGTCCGGTCGCTCTTCGGCGTCCCGTGGTCCCGGACGTGTCGCAACAGCTGCAGGTACTGTTCCACCGACCTGTCTTCCCTTCTCGCATCGAGGATCGAATGTCGTTGTCGGCCCAGTCTGCCACCGTGCCGATTCAGGCGTCAAGCGACCGCACGCGCAGCGGGAGACGAATGCCGGCTGCAGAACCGAAGGCCGCGACCGGGACGGTTCACGGACACCCGAGGAGGAGCCGATGCGGAGGGGAGCGAGCCGGCGGTGGAATCCGCGTTCAGCGCAGCTTCAAGTTGCCCTCGTGGTTCACGATCTTCCGAACCCGGCCCGAGTCGAAGCGCACCCACGAGACGCCATACGTCCAGGTGTCTCCGACGACGCGATCCGGCATCCCTTGCACGGCGAGCACTTCGTCCTCCGTCGAGCCCTTGCCGAAACCGCCCACTTCCGCCGGCTCGGCGCGCGGCACGAGCTTGACGCGCAGGTTGCCGGATCCGTTCCCGTAGCCGACGACGCGACCTGCCTGGAAGTCCACCCAAGACGAGCCGTAGAACCACGTGTTCCCCTTGATGCGCGCCGGCGCACCCTGCACCGTGCGCACCCGCGCCGATGGCGATCCCAGCGTGAAGAGCCTCGGCCCCGGGTCCGGCCAGGGTGCATTGCTCGTCGCCGGCCGTTGCAGCGTGTCGCCGATCCTGTGGCCATGATTCGTCAGCACGAGGGGAACCTCCACCCGCGCGCGCGCCCACGCGAGCGACTCCTCGACACGCGGTCGCACGTCGCCCGGGTTGATCCAGAGCACCAGTCCCACGGCGGTCCCCAGCGCCAACATGCCGAGGCTCCAATGCAGGAGAGGGCGCCAGGGATGACGCCTGCGGCGATGTCGCATCGGCGGTGGCGGGTGCATGACCGGAGGTGGCTGCTGCGCCCAAGGCGGCGCCACCTCGGCGGCAGCCGCCAGACCAGCCGCACCCGGCGCCCCCGAGGAGGCCGGTGGGTCTGCACGCTCCGTGTTCGAGCCCTGGCCGTACGAGGCCGCGACATGCTGCTGGCGTCTCCGCGCCTGCTCGGCCGCCACCTCCCGCCGCCTCCTGGCCTCCGCCTCGGCTTCGCGCTTCCGCGCCCGCTCGGCCTGGCCTTCCCGCCGCCTGCGGGCCCGCTCGGCCACGGCCTGCGGGCGCATCACGTGGTCGTAGGCGACGTTGATGGCCTTGAACTTCTCCTCGGCAACCGTGTCGCCGGCGTTGCGATCGGGATGGTG
>JBHHXQ010000348.1:0-3805 GCA_046757105.1 Candidatus Krumholzibacteriia bacterium | reverse complement strand
GGAAAAAGTCCTCTTCAAGGGGCTACCTTCTCCCACCGCGATCGCCGTCGACCCAGGGGGTCCACGCGCAGCTCGCTTCGAGACCGAAGGCCGACCTGGTGCCCGTCAAGCGCCAGGCGGCGGTTCCCAGCAACCCGGAGATGTCTTCGGGGCCACCTCCGAGCTCCGGGAAGAACAGGCGGGCCGCGGTGCTGGAGTTCTCGAGATGCTTGTGGTACCCGATCACGCTCCAGCGCGTGCGCAGGCCGCGGCGTTCGAGGCCACCGGACACGGAGATGCCCGGGCGCGTGCCCGTCTCGTCCTGCACTTCCCCCGAGCCCGCGAACGACACACCGCGGCCGGCCTGCGCGTGGCCCGACCACGACCCGCGTTGCATCTCGACACGAACTCGCGAGCTCCAGGTGGTGCCGAGGTCGCCGTGCCGGTGCAGCCCGGCCCAGGTGTGCCAGTGGAGCCGCCCGGAGCGCGCGGCCCGCACGCCGACGTCGTAGCGGCGATGCGCGTTGCGGACGCGCGAGGCGTCCTCCGAGGACTCGCCCTTCACGTCGGCGGCGCGGATCCGGAACTCGGAGCTCCACGCGTCGTTGCCGGGAAGGTCGAGGTCGAGCGCCAGGCGGCCACGCGCCTCGGTCACCTTCTGCAACCTGCCGTCCACCTGGCGGTTGCGATCCCATGCCAGATACGAGACGTCGAGCAACATCCCCGTCCGGCCCACAGCCCGATCCCAGCGGATCGAGTTGAGAACACGCGAGGTGCTGGTGAAATCCTCGCTGTTCTGGAAGCTGCCGTGTGCGTTGTCGGCGAAATCGTGGAAGCGCAGCAGCAACGACTCGCCGCTCGGGCGCACCAGCTCGGCCTCCAGCCACACGCCGCGGCCGTCGTAGCGCCCGAGCTGGTCGGGAGTGGAGCTTCCGGGCCCGGCCCGGAAGTCGTGAGGACCGCGCAGCAGCTCCTCGTAGCGCCAGCCGACGCGCCAGGAACGGCGCGGGGTCAGCAGCTGCACGCGCCGCGTGCGCGTGACCAGATCGCCGCGCGCCAGGTCGATCTCCGTGACCGGCGCCTTCGACTCGGGCTGCCGTGTCCAGATCTCCAGCCGCGCCGGGTCCTCCGTGCGATGCAGCTCGATCCGTTCGATGCCCGAGACCTGGATCGTGAACAAGCGTGGCCATGCGAACTCCGGCTCGTCGTACTCGATCCCGTCGACCACGAGGCGAACGCGCCCCGGAACCGAGCCCGCCAGGTTGACGTACGCGAGCGATCCCAATCCACCTCGGCGGGCCACGACGATGCCGGCGAAGTGCGCCAGCAGATCCTCCAGCGACATCGGCTCGAAGCCGAGCCAGTCCTCACGTTCGAGAACGAGGTCCGGGGCGCTGCGTTCGGGTCGCAACGCCGGAATCTGACCGCCGGCAGGCGCGACCACGAGCACGGTGATCACGAGCACGAGGCTGGCGCTGCAGGACGTCCGGGTGCGGACCCGGCCAGACGGGTGCGCCGGGAGGCGCGGGCCCGTCGCGACGTCGGGGCACCTCACGCGACACTCCGATGCGGGACGGCGCGCCGCACGGCAGGAACCAGGAGCGCGAACCCCACGGAGTTCCCGAGCGGGTGCGCCAGCGGGAACGGAAAGCTCAAGCCTGCGAGCACCACGGCGGCCCAGCTCGAAGACTCGCGGACGGTCACGTAGATGGCCGAGTTCGTCAGCAAGTCGTAGAACAACGTGAGCAGGAAGCCGCTCGAGCCAGCGAAGAGCACCTGCGCCGCCCAGGCGCGACTCGCATCGACACGCCGCAGCGTCCCACCCGCGGCGCCGATCGCCGCCATGCCGCAGAGCTGGGCGAGAAACAGTGGCGGCGGCGAGATTCCATACGGGTTCATGCCCGCGTAGATGAGCTCCGCGAGCAGGCCAACCAGGGCGCCACGCCGAACTCCCGACAGGGCGCCACACGCGAAGATGGCCGCACTGATCAGCTCGACGTTGGGCACGCCCGCCATGAGGTAGCCGAGCGCAACGCACAGCGCCACCATCAGGGCGGTGTGGATCAGCTCTCGAGTGTGCATGACGTCATCCTGCGGTGGAGCGGAGCTCTTCGAACACCTCGCGTGTCACTCCAACGTCGCCCGGCAGGATACCGCCCGGGGTCTCGCGGTGGAAGTCGCTGCCGCCGGTGGGCACGAGGCCCAGCCGGCGCGCCAGATCCAGGTAGCGCGCCGTCGTCACCGCGTCCTGCGCCGGATGCCAGACTTCCAGACCACGCAGGCCAGCCTCGCAGAGCGCTGGCACGAGGTCCTCGGCGTCGCTCACCTGTGGGTGCGCCAGGGAGGTGACCGCGCCCGAGCCTCGCAGGAGCTCGAGGCCGCGCTGCAGGCTGAGCGTCCGCTTGGCGACGTGTGCGGGCTTGCCGTCTCCGAGGAGGCGGTCGAAGGCATCGTTGAGGCTGGTCGCGAAGCCGCGCCGTGCGGCCGCCCCACGACGTCACCCCGGGCGCGCCCCCACACCGCCGCGTACTCCACCGGCATGCCCAGCTCGCCCAACCGCCCGACGATGCGTCGGGCCCGCACCTCGCGCGCCGAGCGAATCTCCGCCAACCCCTCCTCGAGCGCACTGGGCCGCTGCACGAAGTATCCGAGCAGGTGCAGCTCGCGGCCGTGCATGTCGACCGAGAGCTCGATCCCCTCGATCACCTCGATCCCGAGCGATCGACCGCGGCGCACGGCCGCGGCAGTCCCGCCCAGCGTGTCGTGGTCGGTGACCGCAAGAACGCGAACGCCTCGCGCCGCCGCCAACTCGACCAGCTCCCCGGGCGTGAGCATGCCGTCGGAGTGCAGCGTGTGGGTGTGCAGGTCGCAGAAAGGTGCAGAGGTCATGGATCCACGCGGCAGGCCTCGGGGATTCGCGGCCGGCGGGCACTAGGGGCGTTGCAGCCGCGCTTGAACGTCTTTGAAACCGATGTCCACGAGCGCCACCTCCTCGAAGTGCCGCCGTGCCTCTTCGGGATGGCCGAGGACCTCCAACGCGACGCCGACGCTGTAGCGCAGACCCAATCGGCGGCTCGACGTCCGCGGCTCGCTCTCCAGCACAGGTGACAGCAGCTCGACGATCTCGGCGTGCCGGCCCTGCATGGCCAGACATGCTGCCATCATTTCGAGGCTCTGCTCCTGGAATCCATCGCAGCGGACCGCAGCCTCGAACTCGGCGAGGGCCTCATTATACAAGCCCATCTCGTAGTAAGCCACGCCGAGGTCGTAGCGCGCCGCAGCGTCGTCGCCGAGGGCCCGCGCCATCTGCTCGCGGAAGGTATCGATCACGTCCTCGAGCTCGTGGACCTGGCCGTTCTCGTTCTCCTCCGGCCGCTCTGGAGCCTCCAAGGGTGTGAACGCATCGGGAATCCACACGGGTGCACCCTGGACGTCCTCCCTCCAGTTGCCCGTAGGGGCTGGCGCCAGAGGTTGCGGGTCCGACGGTGGAACCTCACCGGCCGGCGACACCGGCTCGGGTGGCACCGAAGCCACCCATGGCGACTCCGGCGCCGGTGTGGTCACCGGCTCGGGATGCGCGGAGTGCGATGCGGCCGCGGTCGGCTCCTCCGGGGGCTGCCCCTGGATCTCCTCCGCCCGCAGCAGTCCCGCGACCTCCTCCAGGGACGTCTCCGGGAGCTCGTACTCGGCGATGCCGGCGTCGGGGTCGCGGAGCTCCGGCCGATCCTCGCCGCCGGCGGCCGGTTGCAGCCGCGCCGCAGGAGCATCCGCTGGGCCGCTCTCCACGGCGGCCAGCGCCGCGTCCGGCAGCCCGTCGTCGACCAGC
>JBHHXQ010000347.1:0-3813 GCA_046757105.1 Candidatus Krumholzibacteriia bacterium | reverse complement strand
CAGTCGTTGCTTCAGCACGTCGATCTGCTGGACCGGCGTGGGATCGACGTCGTTCAGGAACGCGAGATACACGCTGGCGTAGTCACCCAAGTACGAGGCACCGAGCATGCGTTCGAGCAACCCGGTCCCCGCGGTGTCCAGCCAGTCGACGCCCGCGACGCGCTCCGCGAGGATCTCGGAGGTCACCTGCATGCGCCGCAGCAGCGCGGGCGGATCGTCGCGGTCGCGCAGGAAGAAGAGCCGCGCCAATCGGCGCACTTCGGGAATCGCGCGCCATGCCATGATCTCGTTGTGATTCATCTCCGGGAGTACCGAGGCCACGGCGAGAGCCTTGGCGTTCTCGTTGAGCTGCCCCTTCCAGCGCGTTCCCACGGGCCGCGTGATTCCGGTTCCCGTGCAGAAGAAGGGCAGCCGGCCGTGACACGACCTCGCCAGCTGCTTGGCGCGGTTGTCGGACTCGGGCACCTCGGGCGCCAGCGTCTCGCCGAGCTTTCGGAGGTGTCGCGCGGCCGCATCGATCTCCGCGACCGGATCTCGTCGCACCAGCCCCGACTCGTGCAGGAGAACCAGCAGGGCCACCAGCGAGTGCCCGAGGGCGGCGCGCGGCTGCAGCCCGGCCGGCAGCTCGAGGCACGGCAGACCGTCGCGCCGCGCCAGCTCCGCCAGGCGACCTGCGGTCGTGACGCACACGCGCCGCGCGCGACACCCCGCAGACGCCTCGTAGGCCGACAGCGTCTCCTCGGTGTCGCCCGAATAGCTCGAGAAGACGAGCAGGTGCCGCGCCTCGACCCAGGTCGGCAGACCGTAGCCGCGATGCACCTCGACACGCACGCCGCAGGATGCGGCCCACGCGGCCGCGAACTCGCCCCCGATGGCGGACCCCCCCATCCCGCACACGAGAACCTCGCGCGCCGGCTCGCCGGCCGAGGACTGCGCCGCCAAGCCCGGGTGGGCGGCCCGAAACGCGGCCTGCACCTCCCGAGCCCGTGCCAGCTGCGCCGGAAAGCCGGCCACCTGCTGCAGCATGCCCCCCGGATCCCGCCCGGCCAGCGCCGGCGCGTCGTCCATCCGGATCAAGACCCTTCCTCCCCCTCCGCGGCCGCCACCAGCTCCGGAAAGCGCTCGTGCATGACCGATCCCACCAGCTGGCGAATCTCGTCCGCCGTCGACAGCCCCATGGCCTTGCGCGCCAGCGTCTTCGCCTCGTCGTAGGTGATGCCGCGGATGATGCGCTTGACCTCGGGAATCATGTAGGCGCTGATCGACAGCTCGTCCAGCCCGAGGCCCACGAGCAGGACGCTGTACAACGGATCGCCGGCGACCTCCCCGCACATGCCGACCCAGATGCCGTGCGCGTGTCCGGCCTCCACCGTGTTGCGGATCAGTCGCAGCACGCTGGGGTGCATCGGCTCGTAGAGGTAGCTGATGCGCGCGTTTCCACGGTCCACCGCCAGCGTGTACTGGATGAGATCGTTCGAGCCGATGCTGAAGAAGTCGGTTTCACGGGCGAGAAGGTCGGCGATGGCCACCGCTCCCGGCGTCTCGATCATGAGGCCCATCTCGACCGACGCGTCGTACGGTTGTCCTTCTTCCTCGAGCTCACGGCGCACCTGATCCACGAGCGCGCGTGTCGCGCGCACCTCCTCGAGACCCGTGATCATCGGGAACATGATCTTGACCTTCCCGGCCACCGAGGCGCGCAGGAAGGCGCGCAGCTGGGTTCGGAAGATGTCGTGCCGGGTCAGCAGAAAGCGGATTCCCCGCCAGCCGAGGAACGGATTGAGCTCGCTCTTGCCGGGGCCGAGGTAGCTCGCGAACTTGTCGCCGCCGATGTCGAGGGCGCGGAAGATCACCGTCTCGGGCGCCACAGCACGCACGACCTCCGAGTACATGTCGACCTGCTCGTCCTCGGTCGGGAGCGCGTCGCGGGTGAGAAAGAAGTACTCCGTGCGGTACAGGCCGACGCCCTTGGCGCCCTTCGAGACCGCCAGCTCGGAGTCGTCCGGCGACTTCACGTTGGCCGAAAGCTCGATCTTGCGCCCGTCCAGGGTGATGGCGGGGTACTCCTTGAGCGTGAGCAGCTGCTGCTCCAGCTGCACATAGGCCTGCCGCGCCTCCTCGTAGCTCTCGAGCGACTTCGCAGAAGGACGCACGACCACAACGCCGGCGTTGCCGTCGATGATGATCACGTCGCCGTGCCTGGCGCTGTCGGTCAGGTCCTGGGCGCCGACGACGGCCGGGATGCCGTAGCTGCGTGCGAGGATGGCCGCGTGCGAGGTGCGTCCACCGAGATCCGTCGCCACACCGAGCACGTAGCGGCGGTCGATCATCGCCGTGTCCGACGGGGTCAGGTCGTGCGCCACCAGGACCGCCTCCTCGTTGAGGCTCCCGAAGCTGCGCACCTCGCGGCCGGTGAGGTTGTGCAGGAGGCGGCGGCGCACGTCCTCCACGTCGACGCGCCGCTCCTTCAGGTAGCTGTCACCGATGCTGTCGAACGACTCGAGGATGCGTCCGATGACGCGGTTGAAGGCGAACTCCGCGCACATGAACTGGCTGCGGACGAAGTGCTCCGTGTCCTCGATCGCCTTGGTGTCCTCCAGGATGAGGAGGTGTGCGTCGAAGATCTTGGCGTGGTCCTCACCGATCTGCTCGGCGAGGCGCAGGCGGGACTCGCGGATCTCCTCGCGCGTCTGCTCCAGGGCCGCATGGAAGCGCTCGACCTCGGCATCCACCTTCTCGGCGTCCACCACGAAGTTCGGGACCACCACCTCGCGCGGGCGCTGCACGTACGCCTTGCTGATGGCGATTCCGGGCGAGACGGCGAAGCCGCGCATGCGGACTTCCTGGCACATCGCCCTTCCTTTCTCCGGCGCGGACCTGCACTTCGCTCACCGGCGCACCGAGCGCCTCAGCCCTCCTCGCGGAAGCTCTCCTCCACGAGCCGGATCAGCTCTCGGATGGCCTCGCCCTCGTCGGGACCTTCCGCCGTGATGATGAGGGGAGTGCCCTTCGCGGCTCCGAGCGTCGCCAGGCCGAGGATGCTCTTGCCGTCGACCGGGGCGATTTCCGGAGTCCCGACGCGGATCTGCGACTGGTATTTCGAGGCCAGCCGCACGAAATTGCTGGCCGACCGCAGGTGCAGCCCCAGCTCGTTGCGGATCAGGTTCTCGTCGATCTCGACCAGTTCGCGGTCGAGGTCTCACCGCGAGTCATCTTGACCACATCGTGGAGAGATCCAGACGCTGCACCACGGTTCCCAGCCCGACCAGCAGCAGAAATGCAATACCGGGCGAGACTTGCCGCCTGCCGGCATAGTACCCCACGAGCACGGTCGCGCCCACGAGGAAAACGGCTCGCAGCTCGTGCCTCCACGCATCCAGCACACTCCAGGAGAGGAGCACGCCACAGACCGCCGCAACGAACGTCCGCAGACGTCCTCCCCAGGAATGCGGCGGGCGTACGGAATCGAGCTGCTGCGGCAGCTGCTCGCCCGCCGCGGCGGCGCGCCGAAAGCCGCGCCAGCGCACGACGGCGAGCGGCACGTTGAAGGCCAGGAAGGCCGCCACCAGACCGAGACCTGCCTGCCCGGCCAGGACACCGGCCACCGCGAGCGTCAGGCACGCCGGACGCAGGGCCCCCCAGAAGAACACATCCGCAGCGCCGCTCAGTGGAGCGGCCAGAAGATCGCGCACGCGTCGAGCCCCCTCGACTCTGCCCTCCAGCTCGAGACGTCCGACTGCTCCGAGAAGGACCGCCGCGATGCAGGCGTTCGTGTTGAAGTACGCCGCATGGCGCCCGAGACCCGAGCGCACG
>JBHHXQ010000346.1:0-3826 GCA_046757105.1 Candidatus Krumholzibacteriia bacterium | reverse complement strand
AAGATCGACCTGGCCGAGCTGGGCGAGTTCGATGCGGTGCGCCGCGTCTACGCGGACGCGGGGTATCCGGTGCACTACACTTCGGCGGTGACCGGGGAGGGAATGCAGGAGCTGCGCGAGTCTCTGCGGGGGCACATCAGCGCGCTCATGGGTGCCTCGGGTGCCGGGAAGAGCCGCGTAATCGAGAAGCTGCAGCCGGGCCTCGAGCTGCGCACCGCGATGGTGAGCCCGAAGACGGGGCAGGGACGTCACACGACCACGCGTGTCGACCTTCACCGCACCGACTTCGGCGCCCTGCTCGCGGACACCCCGGGCATCCGCGAGTTCGGCCTGTGGCACCTCCCTCCGGAGGAGCTGCGCGACCTGTTCCCGGAGTTCCGGGAGGTCCAGGCGCGCTGTCACTTCGCCACGTGTACGCATGATCACGAGCCCCAGTGCGCGGTGAAGGCGGCCGTCGAGTTGGGCGAGATCGACGCGGGCCGCCACGGCAGCTACCGGGCGATTCTGGAAGAGCTGCGCCAGGACGAACGCGCGATGGCGCCAGGACGCGGCGGACGCCGGCGACGAGAGGATGGGCGATGAGCTCGAGATCGAGGCGTGGCTCCGGGAGGGGTCACCGCGCCAGCGCCGCCGCTGGCAAGGGCCGCCGCAGCCGGACGCCCGGGAGGGACGGCGATTCCGGTGCCGCAGCGAGCGGTCGCCCGGCAGCCGGTGCAGCTCGGCGGGCACCGGCGCGCGCGCTGGGATGGCTCGCCCCGACCCTGCTCCTCCTCGCCGTCGTGGCCAGCGCCTGGTTCCTCGTGTTCCGCGATAGCCGCGCGGAGCGTGTCGAGCGGATCATGAAGGAGGCGCATGAGGCGATGGGAACGTTCGAGTACAGCCGGGCCGAGCGGCTCCTCCTCGACGCGATCGAGGTGCTGCCAGAGGACCCGCTGCTGCACCACAACCTCGCCGTCCTGTACATGCGCCAGGACCGCCTGCTGGACGCCCGGCCGGAGTTCGAGCGCGCGGCCTCCCTTTACGAGGCGGAATCCAACGAGGTGCGCGCCGAGGAGTACTTCCAGCTCGCGTTGATCGACGTCCAGGAGCGCAAGTGGCAGGAGGCCGAGCGCCACCTCGAGCTGGCGATCGAGTCCCACCCGATGCGTCCTCTCCTTCACCTGCGCCTCATCGACCTGCAGCTCTCCTTCCTGCGCCTCCCGGCCCGTGCCGACAGCAGCACCGCTCGCTTCCTGCGCCTGTGCGGGAGGACCCCCGAGCATCTGCGCGACGCGGCGTACGTGCACCATCAGCGCAGCTCCTTCCCGACCTCCATCGCGCTGGCCCGGGAAGCGGCGTCGGCCGTGGACACGATGATCACGGCGCACGTGATCGCGGCCAAGTCGTACTGGAAGTCTGGTCGCATCGACGAAGGGTTGAGCTATCTCGAAGGTCCACTCGCACGCTACGTCGATTCTCCCGAACTCTGGGTCGCTCGCGGCAGTCTGCAGATCGGCGGTGGACGGCATGAGGAGGCCCTTGAGAGCATCGGCAAGGCGCTCGAGGTCGACCCCCAGAACTACCCGGCCCACCTGGCCAGGTTGATGGCGCTGTTCAACGCCACACGTTTCGAGGAGGCGCTCGAGCAGGCCAACCACTGCAAGGAGCTGACGGACAACGACGAGGAGCTGCGCTTTCTCCGGGCGCAGATCGGTCGCATCCGGGAGCGCATGAGAGGCAGAGACGACGATCCGCCGAGCTATGGCCGCGAGGGCGCAAGTCCCGGAGCGCGGCCTTGAAGCGGCCGGCGCATTCGCCAGCGGCCCCGGCGGCCTCGCCAGCCGGCCGCCCGCGGAAGGCGCAGCCGGGTCGGGCGCTGGAGAAGAGGCCGAGCCCGACTGCCGCTTCGCCTGCCGAGGTGGGTCCACCCGCCCGTCCCGGCTCGCTGGGGCGGCGGCTCGAGCGCCGCCTGAAGCGGGCGCTGGCGCGCGTTCTCGTGCGTCTGTTCCGCCCCCCGCCGGTCACCGCGCGCCAGGTGGCGACGGCGCGCGTCGAGCGCCTGCTGGTGGTGCGCCAGCACAACCAGATGGGCGACATGGTGTTGGCGCTGCCGGCACTGCGCGCGCTGCGGCGCGCCTACCCGCGGGCGCGTCTGACGTTCGTCACGGCGCCCCTGTGTGAGGAGCTTCTGCGCGACCACCCCGACATCGATGAGCTCATCGTCTTCCGGAAGAAGCAGATGTGGCGGCCGTGGGAACTCGTGGGGTTCATCCGCCGGCTCCGGCGACAACGGCCGGACCTCGCGGTCGTCATGGGGACGGTGTCCTTCTCGACGACGAGCGCGCTTCTGGTGCGGGCGAGTGGCGCTCCGCTGCGTGTGGGCACCACGAGCCGGCCGTTCGGAAGCGAACTCTCCCGTGCCGTCTACAACCTCGAGCTGCCTCTGGGCCCCGAGGGGGTGCACGAGGTCGAGCACAACCTGGCACCACTCGCCGACATGGGGATCCAGGCGTCGCTCGAGCTGCCGCACCTGGAGCCGAGCGCCCAGGCAGTGCAGGCTGCGGCGGAGTTCCTGGCTCGGGTGTTTCCGGCGTCCCCACCGGCGCACGTGACCCGCTCCGTCCTGGATGCCTCACCACCATCCGCCACGCAGCCCCCTCCGTGCTCCGCGGGGCCGCTCGTGGGCGTGCACCCGGGTGCTGGGAAGCGGGCCAACATCTGGCCCGCCAGACACTTCGCGGCGGTCGCCGGGGCCCTGCGTGAGGCGTACGGGGTCCGGGTCGTGCTCACCGAGGGCCCGCGGGATGCCGATGTGGTTTCGGAGCTCGCTTCCCGTCTGGACGGCGCGCCCCGCTGGGGGGCGCGCCTCGGCGACACCCTCGGCCTCCTGGCCCAGGCGGATCTCGTCCTCAGCAACGACACCGGCATGGCACACGTCGCGGCGGCCGTCGGGACGCCGGTGGTCGTCGTCTTCGGTCCCACCGACGCGCGGCGATGGAGGCCGGCGGGCGACCACGTCTGGACTGTGCTCTCCGGCACCGGGCGCATCGAGGACGTCGCGGTGGCCTCGGTGCTGGAGGCCGCCCGTGCGTGGCTCGATTCGCGCGGCCGCTCGAACGATGCGAAGCTCGACCGATCCAGCTCGCGCTCTTGAAGACGCTGCCACGCCGAGCCGCGAACGCTCCGACGCTTCATGGGCTCGTTCGCGCGCCCCGGTGAAGCTCCGGAGTCTCAACAATGACGGCCGTCATTCGCTCTGTGCAGTGGCTGCTGCTCTCCGATCGCCCCTTTCCGCGGTGTTTCACACGGGATGATCGAGCCGTCCACATGTTCATCCCCGTCTTCTTGACACTCGCCAGGACGCCGTGATACGATGCCGCTCGATTTCAAGAAAATGCGAATCCCCTGACCCTTCGCCGATGTCCGTTGCACAGCGAGCAGAAGATGCTCTCATCAAGGCTTTTCTACGGAGTGAGGAGGTTCGGTGTGCGCAGGGTGGGTCAAGTCAAGTGGTTCAACGACATCAAAGGATTCGGATTCATCACTCAGGATGGTGGAGATGACGTCTTCGTTCACTACTCGGCGATCAACGGCAACGGATTCAAGACCTTGATCGAGGGACAAGCCGTGGAGTTCGATGTCCGGGAAGGGCCCAAGGGACTTCAGGCCGCCAACGTCGAGAAAGCACAGTAGGTAGAATCACCTACTGAACCAGCGTGTTCGCGAGCCGGCCCCGGCAAGCTCCGGGGCTTCATCCTTGTTCGGCTCGGTTGCCGGCGCGCCGCGGGGTGTCGAGACGCGCTCAGGGCGGGCGGCCCCTCGAGGCTCCGTCGCGGCCCCGGCGGCC
>JBHHXQ010000345.1:0-3837 GCA_046757105.1 Candidatus Krumholzibacteriia bacterium | reverse complement strand
CGGGCGCACATGGACAGCCCCACCGCTCTCCCCACCGGAGCCCTGGGCCTGCGCGCCTTCGCCAAGGTGAACCTGCATCTCGAGGTGCTGCGGCGCAGACCGGACGGTTTCCACGACATCGAGACCATCCTGCAGAGCGTCGGGCTCCACGACACCCTGCACCTGGTGCCGCGTCCGTCGGGCCTGTCGCTCCTCTGCGATGCGCCGGACGTCCCCGGCGGCGAGGACAACCTCTGCCTGCGCGCCGCGCGGACGCTGCTCGCGGCAGCCGAGCTCGGCGAGCCGCCTCGGGGCGTGCGGATCGACCTCTACAAGTCCATCCCGGCTGCGGCGGGTTTCGGGGGCGGCAGCGCCGACGCCGCGGCAACGCTGGTGGGGCTGAACGAGTTCTGGCAGCTTGGCCTCTCTTCGCAGCACCTGCAGGAGCTGGGCACCGGAATCGGCTCGGACGTCGCCTTCTGCGTGCGCGGCGGGACGGCTCTGGCGCGCGCTCGGGGCGAGCATCTCACCGCGCTCCCACCCCTTCCCAGAACGCGCTTCCTGCTCGTCTTTCCAGGCATCCCGATCCAGGCCGAGTGGGCCTACTCGAGCCTGAGAATGGGATTGACACGCCGCCCGCATACCCTTAGCATCGGTCAACTTAGGACGATCTTGGCACGCTATCCAGATGCCGCACAGGGTTTCACCAATCGACTCGAAGACGCCGTGTGTCCGGCGCATCCGAGGATCGCCGAGATCACCTCCCGACTGCTCCACTGCGGGGCTTCAGTCGCAATGATGAGTGGCAGCGGAAGTGGGATCTTCGCAGCTTTCCGGAGCCGGAACGCCGCGGAGAGCGCGCGCCGCGAGCTGGCGAGAACCGACTGGCGCATGCCCATCGTGGAGTCGGTGCAGAAGGGGGTTGAGTTCTTCCGTTCGAAGTGAGATGAACGGCCTCGTGCCGTGAGGGATCGCAGCGAGTCTGACCTCAGAACCAGGGATGCATTCCATGCGAATCACCCATGTGAAGATCTCTCTCAAGGACGATGAGAAGCTCAAAGCGTTCGCGACCGTGACACTGGACGACTGCTTCGTCGTCCGGGGTCTCAAGGTGATCCACGGTGCCGGCCGGCTCTTCGTGGCGATGCCCGCGCGCCGCAAGCACGACGGTAGCTTCCAGGACATCGCCCACCCCATTCACGCCGAGGCGCGCCGGCTGTTCGAGGACCGGGTTCTGGACGAGTACCAGAGGGTGTGCCGGGAAAGCCCGCCCCCCTCCGGCGCCGAGGCCTGACCGCGAGATCGCTCCGGCGAGTGGGGTTTGCGCGCTCGGGGTTGGGGCGTAGACAAGTGGCAAGTCACCAGATTTTGGTTCTGGCATTCGCAGGTTCGAATCCTGCCGCCCCAACCAGTCACGGGTCGGCCCACACCCGGAAGAGCTCTGCGTGACCGGGACGAAACAGGTCGAGACGAGGTCGAGATCGATGGCCAAGAATCGTCTGCACATCATCTGCGGCAACGCCAGCCGGGATCTGGCCAGGGCGGTCTGCAAGCATCTCGGTCAGCCGCTCGGAAACGCCGAGGTGTCGCGCTACGCGGACGGCGAGGTGTTCGTGCAGGTCGAGGACAACGTGCGCGGTGTCGACCTGTTCATCGTGCAGTCCACCTACCCGCCGGCGGAGCACGTCATGGAACTCCTGTTGCTCATCGACGCTTGCCGGCGCTCGTCCACGGCACGCGTCACGGCGGTGGTCCCGTACTTCGGCTACGCGCGCGCCGACCGTAAGGACCAGCCGCGCGTCGCCATCTCGGCGAAGCTGCTCGCCAACCTCATCACACAGGCGGGCGCCCACCGGGTGCTGACCGTGGACCTGCACTCGCCGCAGATCCAGGGCTTCTTCGACATCCCGCTCGACCATCTGTACGCGGCGCCGGTGCTCATGCAGTACTTCGAAGGGCTCGAGATGCACAACGTGGTCGTCGTGGCCCCGGACGCCGGGGGCGTGAAGATGGGGCGTGCGTTCGCCAAGCGTCTCGGCGTCGACCTGGCGATCATCGACAAGAGGCGGGTCGGCCACGACAAGGCCGAGTTGATGAACGTCATCGGTGACGTGGAAGGCCGCGACTGTATCGTGCTCGACGACATGATCAGCACCGGGGGAACGATCTGCCAGGCGGCCGGAGGCCTCAAGAAGCGCGGCGCCCGGCGTGTCATCGCCTGCGCCACGCACGGCGTGTTCTCGGGCAATGTGTTCGAGGAACTCGAGAAGGCACCCATCGACGAGGTGACGGTCACCAACACGCTGCCGCTGCGATCGGACGACGTCCCGGCGAAGATCCGCGTCCTGGACATCTCGAAGCTGCTCAGCAAGGCCATCCTCAACATCCATCACGAGGAGTCGGTCAGCTCGCTGTTCATTTGAACTCAGGAGGATTCCGGGTGGGGCGGGCCGCGAACACGGGCTCGAGCATCCGGTGACGGAGGTTGCTTGCACATGAACGTCAGTCCGATCAGCGTGGACCTGCGCGAACACACGGGAAAGGGTGCGGCGCGCCAGCTGCGTGCTTCCGGCAGGGTCCCGGGGGTCATCTACGGAGAAGGTGAACCCGCCCGTGCCATCCAGATCGACGGTCACGCCTTCGATGCGCTCGTGCGCAGCGGCGGGCACCATGGCTTGCTCGACGTGACCTTCAGCGGCAGCCACGAGCCGGTGAAGGCGCTCGTGCGCGAGATCCAGGTGCACCCGGTCAGCCGCGCCGTGGTGCACGTGGACCTTCAGAAGATCAACATGCAGAAGCCGATTCGACTGCAGGTGCCGATCGTGCTCGTCGGCAAGCCCGAGGGCGTGCGGAATCAGGGAGGCATCCTCGAGCACAACCTGCGCGAAGTCGAGATCGAGTGCCTGCCGAGCGACATCCCGAGCCAGATCGAGGTGGACGTGACCGAGTTCGCCGTCGGACAGGCGCTACACGTCGCGGGTCTACAGAGGGCGGGAATCACCTTCGTCGGCCACCCCGAAACCACGGTCGCGACGGTCAGTCTGCCGGCCGCCGAGCGCGCCCACGAGGAGGTCGCAGGCGAAGCCGCCGAGGTCGCTGGCGAGGAAGCGGCCACGCCGGTCGACGAGAAGGGCGGGGAAAAAGCCGAGGCATCCGCCAAGGACGAGAAGGGCGGTTCCTCCTAAGACGTGTGGGGCGTCATCGGCCTTGGAAACCCGGGTCCCCGCTATGCGGAGACCCGGCACAATCTCGGCTTCATGGTGGTCGACGAGCTGCTGCTGCGGCGCGGCGCCCGCACCCGCGGCGGCCGCGGCAGCTATGCGGCCGCCGAGGTCGACCTGGCCGGTGTGCGCGTCGTTCTCGTCAAGCCCACCACGTACGTCAACCGCACGGGGATCGCGGCGCGCGCCGTCCTCGAACGTTTCGACGTCCCGGTCGCGCAGCTCCTGGCGGTCGTCGACGACGTGTATCTCCCCTTCGGTCGCATCCGCCTGCGGCCTTGCGGGAGCGCGGGCGGCCACAACGGCCTGCAGTCGATCGAGGACCACCTGCAGACGCGTGGCTACCCGCGCTTGCGTCTCGGCCTCGGCGCGCCGGCCGGTCGCGCCGATCTCGCAGACCACGTCCTGGCCACGTTCTCCGACGACGAGCGCGAGGCCCTTCCCGACTTCATCCAGCGTGCCGCGAACGCCGTCGAGCGCATCGTCGAGCTCGGCCTCGAGCACGCCCGGCCGGTCGTCAACGCCGCCCCACCCCCCGAGACAGGCGAGTAGCTGGAGGTCGCTCCGGCGGCTGCGCCGGGCGAAGCGTCGGGGCGTGCGCTCCCGGCGCACGGGTCCAGCGCGCTCCGGTCGCTCG
>JBHHXQ010000344.1:0-3854 GCA_046757105.1 Candidatus Krumholzibacteriia bacterium | reverse complement strand
CGCGCTCGCCGCCGAACCCGGTGGCGATCACCGTGACGCGGAACTCCGCCTCGTTCGCCTCGTCGATGACGGCCCCGAAGATGATGTTGGCCTCGTCCCCGACGGCTTCCTGCACCAGGGACGTGGCCTCGCTCACCTCGTGCAGCGTCATGCTGGGCCCGCCGGTGATGTTCACGAGAACACCCCGGGCGCCGGCGATGTGCACGTCATCGAGAAGCGGGCTCGAGATCGCCTGCCGGGTGGCCAGTGCCGCCCGGTCCGGCCCTTCGGCGCAGCCGGTGCCCATGAGCGCATCGCCCATGTTCGCCATGATCGTCTTGACGTCGGCGAAGTCGAGGTTGACGAGCCCCGGCACGGTGATGAGATCGCTGATGCCGCGCGTCGCCTGCAGGAGCACGTCGTCTGCCATCGAGAAGGCGGTCGTCAGCGGCGTGTCGGTGCCGACGATCTGCAACAGCTTCTCGTTCGGGATGACGATCAGCGTATCCACGGCCTCCTTGAGCGCCTTGAGCCCGTCGTTGGCGGCGGCGTTGCGCCGCTTGCCTTCGAAGTCGAAGGGTCGCGTCACCACGCCGACCGTGAGCGCCCCGAGTTCGCGGGCGATGCGTGCCACCATGGGCCCGCCGCCGGTCCCGGTGCCACCGCCCATCCCGGCGGTGACGAAGATCATGTCGGAGCCCTTGAGCGCGTCCACGACCAGACCCTCGTCCTCCTCGACCGCGTGCCGCCCCACCTCCGGGTTGCCTCCCGAGCCCAACCCCTTGGTGAGCTTGGAGCCCACCTGGATGCGCTGCGACGCCTTGGAAAGGTTGAGAGCCTGCGCGTCTGTGTTGATGGCGACGAACTCGACACCGCTCAGGCCCTCGATGATCATGCGGTTGATGGCGTTGCCGCCCGCTCCCCCGACCCCGGCCACCGTAATGCGTGCCAGGTTGTCACACTCGCGTTCGAACTCGAACATCACGAACCTCCAGATCCACCCCACCCCGCGGGGTCACGTGAACGGACCGCTCCAATTGTCTTGCAGAGCGCGCCGCCGCGGCACCCGGCCCGGCACGCGCGCCCGCACCCAGGACGCGCCGCAGGCGCTCCACCGCAGCACTCCAGGACGGCGCCCGGCGCCGCCGCGCTCCCAAGCCGCTCCAGGAGGCGAATGCCACCAGACCCAGCGCCGCACAGCTGGGCCGATCGGGCGCCGCATGACCACGATCGCCCTGGGGCACCGGCTCGCCGACGCGCGCCGGCACCCCGAACACCCGCTCCGCCAGCTCGTCGACGCCCTGCAGGCGGGCGCCGCCCCCGACCAGCACGACGCGGTCCGCAGGCGACAGGGCGTGCTGCGCGTGCAGCGCGTCGCGCACGAGTGAGAGGATCTCGCGCATGCGCGGCTCGATGACGTGTGCCACGGCCGTCTGGCTCACGTACGCGGGACGCCCCGCGTGCTGCACCTCGACTCGCCGCGACCGGTCGGCCGAGGCGACCTGCGCCACACCCAGCCGGCGCTTGAGAGCCTCGGCCTGCACGGAATCGACTCGCAGTGCATAGGCGAGATCGCGGCTCACGTGTGCCCCGCCGGCCCCCAGGCACACGAGACCCTGCAGGACCGCGTCGCGGTACACGGCGGCGCCGACGTTCTCGGCCCCGATGTCGACCAGAACGGCACCGCAGCGGCGATCCTCCGCGGTCAGTGCGGCGCGCGCCGCCACCAGCGGCTCGGCTGCGGCGTCGACCAGCTCGAAGCCGACTTCGCCCAGCACGCGTTCGAGATTGTCGAGCGCCAGACGCGAGACGATGACAACCGCGGTCTCGGCGGCCAGCCGCCGCGCGCGCATGCCGAGAGGTGCCCGCACGGTGCGGGCGCCGTCCACGCGGTAGCCGGTGGGAAGCACGTGCAGGACCTCGTGGTCCCGGGGCAGACCGATGTCGGCTGCGGCGTCGAGAATGCGTTCGAGATGCGACTCGCGCACGATCACCGGGATGCGCAGCGACAGGCTGCCGCGGGCGCGCACGCAGCGCACGTGCGTGCCGCCGACGCCTGCAACCACACGTCGAATGGCGAGTCCACTCTGGCGCGCCGCCGCGTCCAGGACCTCGCCCAGACCGGCCCGCGCCGCTTCGAGGTCCACGAGGATGCCGTCCCGCCCGGCGCTGAACTCACGCATCGCTGCACCGCGAACCTGCAGCCGACCGCCTTCGAAGGCCGCCGCCAACGCCCGCACCTCGTGCGTGCCGACGTCCAGGAGGATGACCCCCGGCTGCGCGAGCGACCTAGTCGCGAACACCACCGCCCCCCTCCCGCCGATCCGTGCGCACGACGACCTGGTTGCGGAACCGCAGGTCCACGTAGGGTGGCAGCGCCGCGCTGCCGAGACCCTTCTCGAAGACGCGCAGCTTCTCGAGCTGCTCTTCCAGACGCCCCGCGAGCAAGCGCACGCGCGTCCCCGAAGCGGCCAGCGTGAGCTCGACCTCGGCTCCCGTGCGGCGCACCGCTGTGGGCACCAGACCGCCGGCGCCGCCCCCCCCGCACAGCGCCGACAGAAGCCGGCAGCCGTCGCGATCGAGCCGGTCGCCTCGAGCACCGAGAGCGAAGCCATGCAGGATCGGCAGACCGGCGCTCGCGTGGGGCTGGTCCAGAACGCGGCCGCGCTCGTCGAGAACGGCGCCCTGCACCGTGCGCGCGACGGCGTGCCGAGGCTCGACGCAGATCTCCAGGGTCTGTGGCAGGTGTCGCCGCAGAGCCACGCGCACGCACACCGGATCGAGGTCCAACCGCGTGCGCAGCGTGCGCTCTGGCAGCAGGAAGAGCGGCTGCCCCAGGCTGGCAGCCTCGAAATCGCGGCAGCTGTGGTCGGGAATCTGCAGGCTCCCCGTCCACACGACGGTGCGCACGCGAAGCCACGGTGAGACGAGGAGAACGCCGAGTGCGAGAACGACGGCACCGCTCAGCGCGGCCGCCCGCACCTCGGGTGAAGACCAGGCTCGTCTACGGAGATCGTCTGTGGTCGCCGCGCCGTTGGCGCGGCCGGAAGAACCGTGTAGGCGCACCGCCCGCCTCACCCTCGACACACACACACCGTGGGCCTACGACATCCCAGCCTCCACCCTCTGGCGCCACTTGTCGACGAGCAGATCGTTCAGCGCCGACACGTCGCCGGCGCCGAGGGTCAGGACCAAGTCGCCTTTCTGTATAGTCGATGCAACCGCATCGGTCAATTCCTCTTTGTCTCCGAAGTACGACACCTGCTCGTGGCCGTGTTCGCGAATGGTCCGTTCCAGAAGCGTCGCATCGATGCCGGGGATCGGATCCTCGGACGCCGCGTAGATGTCGGTCAGGAAGAGCACGTCGGCGTCGAAGAAGGCGCGGCCGAACTCTTTCAGGAGGAAGCGCGTGCGCGTGTAGCGGTGCGGCTGGAAGACCGTCACGACGCGCCGGCCGTAGCTGCATTTGGCGGCGCGCAGGGTGGCGGCGATCTCGGTGGGATGGTGGCCGTAGTCGTCCACGAAGACGACGTCGTGCTCGACGGCGCGGATCTCGAAGCGGCGCGCAACGCCGAGGAACTCCTCCAGGGCGCGCGAGATGCTCTCGAAGGGCCTCTCGAGCTCGAGCCCGACGCTGTCGGCCGCCGAGCGCGCCTTTTCCTCGAGCGCCGGGCTCTTCGTCTGGGCCAGATACACCATCTTGCGATAGCGACCGAAATAGGTCTTGCGCAGTCTCGGAAAGCGATCGAGGCCGAGACCCTGGAATACGAGACGCTCGAAACGCCTGGCCAGGAAATCCGTCAAGAAGAAGGTCCCCGGCTCCGCCGCCACGAGCTTCGCGTAGGCGTCGCCAGCGAAGACCTCGTAGCAATGAG
>JBHHXQ010000343.1:0-3877 GCA_046757105.1 Candidatus Krumholzibacteriia bacterium | reverse complement strand
GCGACATCCAGGCGGCCATCGACGAGTACTATGCGCGCGACGTGCGCATCGACGACTTCATCACCAGCCTCGACGACAACGCCATCCAGCTGGTCGAGAACCAGACCGAGCAGCGCTACGAGAACATCGCCGAGCTGGCCGGCGAGAGCCCCATCGTCAACCTCGTCAACCTCATCATCCTGAAGGCCGTCAAGGACGGGGCGAGCGACATCCACATCGAGCCGACCCGCGGCAAGCTGCGCATCCGCTACCGCATCGACGGCGTCCTCTACGAGGTGATGACGCCGAAGCTGGAGCTGCATCCGGCGATCGTCTCGCGGCTGAAGATCATGAGTCAGCTCGACATCGCCGAGCGCCGCCTGCCGCAGGACGGCCGCATCCAGGTGGACCTGGTGGGGCGACTCGTCGACCTGCGCGTCTCCTCCATGCCGGGGATCTTCGGCGAGAAGGTGGTGCTGCGCATCCTGGACAAGGCCGGCGCCATTCTCGACCTCGACCGGCTCGGCTTCGCAGCCGAGACGCTGCGGAGCTTCCGGGAGACGCTGCGCAAGCCGTACGGCCTCATCCTGGTCACCGGCCCCACGGGCAGCGGCAAGACCACCACGCTCTACGCCGCGCTCAACATGCTGAACACTCTCGAGAAGAGCATCGTCACCATCGAGGACCCGGTCGAGTACCAGCTGGACATCGTCAACCAGAACCAGGTCAACCCGCCGATCGGCCTGACCTACGCGGCGATCCTCAAGCACGCGCTGCGCCAGGATCCCGACATCCTCATGGTCGGGGAGATCCGCGAGCGCCAGACCGCCGAGATCGCCATTCAGGCTTCGCTCACCGGCCACCTGGTGCTCACGACCCTGCACACGAACGACGCCCCGAGCGCCATCACGCGGCTGCTCGACATGGGTGTCGAGCCGTTCCGCGTCGCCTCGTCGCTGCTCGCGGTGGTGGCGCAGCGTCTGGTGCGCACGCTCTGCCCCGACTGCAGGACGCCGTACTACCCGTCGCGCGAGGAGCTCGAAGGGCTCGGCCTGGCCCAGCACGATGGCGTGCGGTTGCAGCGCCCGGTGGGTTGCGAGCGCTGCTACGACTCCGGGCACCGGGGCCGCGTGGGCGTGTACGAGCTGCTGCTCGTAGACCGCGCGCTGCAGAGGCTCATCCTCGAGCGGCCATCGATCAGCCAGTTGCGGCAGCATCGCGCCGAGTCGCGTCTCACGACGATCTACGACGAAGGTCTGAAGAAGGTGCTGCAGGGAATCACCTCGACCGAGGAGCTGCTGCGCGCCGCCTACGTGGACTGAACCGCGCGGCCGAAACGAGGAGGCGGGACCGATGCCGATTGCCGTGCGCCCCGAGCCGTCGCCGCCGGCATCCCGGCAGCACGTCCCGGTGCCGGGAAGCGCCGGTTCCACGGCCGCGGTCGCGTCCACGACGCGCCCGGCGCCCGCCCGCAGCAGCAGCGCGGGACGACGTTGCCGCCGGGTCGGCGATCGCACACTTCTGTTCTTCGCGACACGACTCGCGCTGCTTCTCGAGACCGGCTCGAGCCTCAACCGCGCCCTGGCCGCAATCGCCAAGCAGATCGAGGACGCCGAGATGAAGCGCATCACCAGTCAGCTGCGCTCGGACGTGGAGGATGGGATGCCGCTGTCGGCGGCGCTCGAGCGCCACCCGCAGGTTTTCGACAACGTCTTCGCCAGCATGGCACGGGCGGGCGAGAGCACCGGCACGCTGCATCCGATGCTGCAGCGGCAGGTCGAGCTCCTGCGGCGGCGCATGCAGTTCCGCGCCGCGCTGCGCAGCACGCTGTCGTATCCGGTATTTCTGACCGGTCTGTGCTTCGTCGTCGTGGTGTTCATGCTGGTGGTCATCTTTCCGCGCTTCGGTGCGATCCTGAGCGACCTGCACGGCGAGCTGCCATGGATGACGCGGGCGCTCATGGCGCTGAGTGCGGCGCTACGCGGACATCCATGGCCCATCCTCCTGGCGACCGTTGGCGGAGTTCTTGCACTGCGTTGGGCCTTGCAGACTCCCCGAGGTCGCGAACGCACGCAGCGCCTGCAGTTCTGCGTTCCGGTGCTCGGAGGGTTTCTGCGACAGCTCTACGCAGGCCGACTGCTACTCAACCTCGGGACACTGCTGGCCAGCCGGGTGCCGTTGCTCGACGCGGTCCTCATCACGGAGGGATTGCTGCCGAGGGCTCCGTACGCACGCTTCTTCGCCGCGCTGCGATCGAGCATCGAAGGTGGCCGTGGGGTCGCACCCGCTTTCGCCGAGAGCAAGCTCTTTCCGCCAACGGTGGAGGAGATGGTCCAGACCGGCGAATCGAGCGCCAGCCTGGATCGCGTGATGCTCCGCCTGGCGGAGTTCTACGAGGACGAGGTTCAGGAGAGGTTGCGGCTGCTTCTACAGGTTCTCGAGCCGATTCTCCTGGTCACCATGGGCGTAGTCGTGGCTGGCATTTCCCTGTCTCTCATCTTGCCGATCTTCAAGCTCTCGAGGGGAATTCACTAGCCGGATGTCACGAAAGGGTGGTTGCAGGTCATGTGTGTGAAGGGCAAGAAACCAGCAGCGGGAGGCCGGAGCGTGCGAGGGTTCACCCTGGTGGAGCTCCTCGTCGTCGTGATCATTCTGGGCATCCTGGCTGCGGTCGTGGTGCCGCAGTTCACCGATCACACGAACGACGCGCGGCTGGCGACCCTGGACACGAATCTCGCCGAGCTGCGGAACGCCGTCGAGCTGTACTACCACCAGCACAACGGCCGCTACCCGGGGCAGACGGACTCCAACAGCGGCGCCGAGCCGGCCGCGGACGCCAGCACATCGTTCGCCGAGCAGCTCACCATGTACACGGACGTCAACGGCGTCACCTCCGCGACCCGGGACGACACCTACAAGTACGGACCGTATCTGCGCCGGGACGAGCTGCCGACCAATCCCTTCACGGGATCGAACTCGCTCCTCGCGGACGCCTCGGTCAACAGCCTGGGAACGGACATCTTCGACGGCGGCTCGGCCTGGAAGTTCGCCGTGCAGATCGGCAAGCTGATCGCGAACGACAGCTCGGATCACTCCCAGCGGTAGGCGGGTTCTCATGCTGCGAGCCTGGAGCGGACTGCGGGCCGCTCTGGGCGGCCGGCGACCCGCATCCGGCATCGAGGCGACCGCGCACGCATTGCGCGCGGTCTGGTGCGATCCCGGCGGACGCGTCATGCACTCCGCCGAGGTCGCGTTCGCCGGCGACTCGGATGCGGCGTGGCTCGACGCCTTCAGGCGCTTGCGGAAGGCGGCACCCGGGGCCGGCCGCCGCGTCGTCTGTTGCGGTCCCTCGTCGTGGGTCGACGCCCTGCCGCTGCGCGTTCCGGCGACCGGCGAGCTCGAGGATCTGCTCGTGGAACGCGCGCGCCAGCACCTCTCCTATCCCGTCGAAGAGGCCGTGCTCGACTACGTCGGGCCGCAGTCGCTCACCGACGGCACGCGCCGCGCGCTGCTCGTGGCCGTGCCGCGCCTGCAGGTGTGCAGGCTCCTCGGGGCGGCGGAGCGCTCGGGGCTGCGCGTGGAGGTCATCGAGACGGCGGGCACGGCGCTGCAGCGCGCCCTCGTGCGGCTCGAACGTCTCGACGAGCGGCGCACGCTCCTCGTGCATCTGGACCGCCGGCACGGTCTGTTCCTGGTTGTCGACCACGAGGCTCTCTACGTCGAGCGGCTGCTGTCCTGGGGAGCGGATCGTTTCCGGGATGTCGTCGCGGCTCAGCTCGATGTCCCGGCGGCGTCGGCGGAGCGCCTGCTGCGCCGCCACATGCAGGAGAGTGCAGGCGTTGCCGCGTGGGAGGAAGTGCGTGCCGCGACCGATGAGATCGTCTCGCCGGTGCTCCGG
>JBHHXQ010000342.1:0-3898 GCA_046757105.1 Candidatus Krumholzibacteriia bacterium | reverse complement strand
GCGCCGAATAGGCCGATACGACGGGCCGAAAATGAATGCAGCTCGGTGACCGGTGATCCGGGTGGGACGAAGTCGCCAGGAGGTGGATTCCTGAATCCCGAACTTGGGAGGGGCTCCCGGGTCGCGATGCCATGAGAGACGTGTCCTTTCGGCAACGCTGCATGAGCGCGTGGGAAGCGTCCGCTACGCTCGGGCGCCATGGGAAGGGGACGAGAGACGGCGTCGCTGCCGGCAGGGGTCGAGAGGGTGCGAGGCCGTGTCGAGCGCTGGCGTGGGACACGCAAGAAGCGCTCGCCGATGCCGGAGGAGCTGTGGGAGGGGGCGGCCAGGCTTGCGAGGATCCATGGCGTGAGCCGGATCGCTCGCTGGTTGGGCCTGGACTACTACTCGCTGCAAGGCCGGCTCGACGGTAGAGACGAACAGGCCAACGATGGGGCCGACGTCGATGCGGCATTCGTCGAGCTGGACGTGCGTTCGCTGGGCGAGGGAGGCTGTTCGATCGAGTTGACAGATGGCGAGGGATCGAAGCTCGTGATCCGCGGTGTCCCGTCGAGCGATCTGGATCTGCCGGCGTTGGCGGAATCGTTCCTGGGTCGCGAGCGATGATCCAGATCACGCCGCAGATGCGGGTGCTGGTGTCGCTGGAGCCGGCGGACTTCCGCCGCGGCATCGACGGCCTGGCGCGGCAGTGCCGCGAAGAGCTACGCTCGGACCCCTTCTCCGGGACGGTGTTCGTGTTCCGCAATCGGAGAAGGACCGCGGTCAAGGCACTGGTCTACGACGGCCAGGGGTTTTGGCTTTGCCACAAGCGGCTTTCGGAGGGGAAGTTCCGTCATTGGCCGAGCCGCGCCGGGGAGGCCATGAGCTCGCTCGAGGCGCACGAGCTCTCGGTGCTCTTGCGCGGGGGTGACCCGGAGAGCGTCGGCTCGGCGCCGGTGTGGCGGCGCGTCGGCGCGGGAGCATAGTCGCTGGTTTTTGCCTTGCGTTCCAGGCAAGGAGCGGCTACACCTCCCGCATGGACGTCGTGCTCGAGCATCGCGGACGGCGCGTCACGGCCGCCGACGTGGTATTCATCCGGGAACTGATCGCCGAGCATCCTCGTGCCAGCCGTCGGGCGCTTTCGAAGAAGCTGTGCGAAGCCTGGAGCTGGGTGCAGCCCAACGGCCGGCCGCGAGACATGGTATGCCGCTCGCTGATGCTGGCACTTCACCGGGCAGGTCACATCGAGCTACCGGCGGTGCGGTGCGTGCCGCCCAATCCTCTGGCGCACCGCAAGAAACCGGCGCCGGTCGAAGTGGACCGGACAGCACTGCGAGAGAGCCTGCGCGGGCTAGGAGAGCTGCAGGTGCGCCAGGTGCGGCGCACGGACGAGGAGCCGCTCGTGAACGGCCTGCTGGAGATGCACCACGAGCTGGGCTACGTTCAGCCGGTCGGCGAGCACCTCAAGCACCTGGTGTGCGCGGGGGATCGGCCGCTGGCGTGCTTCACGTGGAGCTCGGCGCCGCGGCACCTGGGTGCGCGCGACCGCTTCATCGGCTGGTCGGCACAGGCGCGGCGGCGCAACATCCGCTTCGTAGCCTACAACAGCCGCTTCCTGATCCTGCCGTGGGTCGAGGTGGCGCACCTGGCCTCGCACCTGCTCGGGCGGATGACGCGGGCGCTCGCCGGGGAGTGGGAGCGGACCTACGGGCACCCGGTCCACTTCGTCGAGACCTTCGTGGACCCCCAGAGGCATCGGGGCACGTGCTACCGCGCGGCGAACTGGATCCTCATGGGGCGCACGACGGGCCGGGGCAAGGACGACCAGACGGGCCGGGCGAACCGGCCGATCAAGGATGTCTTCGGCTACCCGCTGACGCGGCGCTTTCGCGCGCTTCTTTCGGGGACTGAATGACGCGCCCGAAGAAGAGGCCGGCGAAGAAGCCCAAGCGCAAGGCGAGGCCCGCGCGCCGAGAGCTGAAGCTGGAGGAGTTGCAGGCGATCGTCGAGCGGACGGAGTCGGGTCCGCTCGCTGCCGAGGATCGCGAGACGCTGAAGGCCGCGGTCGAGACGCTGGCGTTCGTGACGCAGGAGCTGGAGCGCAAGCAGGTCTCGATCCAGCGGCTGCGCAAGCTGCTCTTCGGTCCGAGCACGGAGAAGACGAGCCAGGTCGTCGGGGAGGTGTGCGCAAGCCCGGGCGCTGCGGACGAGGCCGCCGGCCCGCCCGGCCGGGGTGGCGCCGAGAAACCGAAGAAGAAGCGCAAGGGGCACGGTCGAAACAGCGCGGCGGCCTACCGCGGCGCCGAGAAGGTGAAGATCGCTCACGAGTCGCTGCGGGGCGGGGAGCGCTGCCCGAAATGCGGCCAGGGCAAGGTGTACGTGCAGGCGCAGCCGGCGGTGCTGGTGCGGGTGGTGGGGATGGCCCCGCTGCGAGCCACGGTGTACGAGCGCGAGCGGCTGCGCTGCAACCTGTGCGGGGAGGTGTTCACGGCCCGCGAGCCTCCCGGGGTGGGCGAGGCGAAGTACGACGAGACGGCGGCGGCCATGATCGGCCTCTTGAAGTACGGCTGCGGGCTGCCGTTCAACCGGCTGGAGCGGCTGCAGCGAGGAATGGGCATCCCGCTGCCGGCGGCGACGCAGTGGGAGACCGTGGAACGTGCGGCAGAGGCGCTGACGCCCGCGTACGCCGAGCTGGTGCGCCAGGCGGCGCAGGGCGAGATCCTGCACAACGACGACACGACGATGCAGATCCTCGAGCTCACCGGCAAGAGGAGGCGCAGGGCAATTGAAGAAGGCCAGGTGGAGCCAGACCAGCGCACGGGCATCTTCACATCGGGCATCGTCTCCGCGGACGCGGGTCGACTCATCGCGCTGTTCTTCACGGGGCGCAAGCACGCCGGTGAGAATCTGGCCCGTGTCCTGGCTGCGCGCGCAGCCGAGCTCGAGGCACCGATCCAGATGTGCGATGCCCTGTCGCACAACACGGCGGGCGACTTCGAGACGATCCTGGCCAGCTGCACCTCTCATGCCCGGCGACGCTTCGTGGACGTGGCCACGAGCTTTCCCCAGGAGTGCCGCCACGTGCTCGAGACATTGCGCGAGGTGTACCGCAACGACTCCGCCGCCCGCGAGCGCGGGATGTCGCCCGAGGAGCGTCTTCGCCTCCACCAGTCACAGAGCGGTCCCCTGATGGAGACGTTGAAGGAATGGCTCGAGGAGCAGTTCGAGCAACGCAAGGTGGAGCCCAACTCCCCCCTCGGGGACGCGATCGACTACATGCTAAAGTACTGGCACGAGCTGACGCTGTTCCTGCGCGAGCCCGGAGCCCCACTGGACAACAACATTTGTGAGCGGGCTCTGAAGAAGGCGATCTTGCATCGCAAGAACGCCCTCTTCTACAAGACGGAGAACGGAGCTCGCGTCGGTGATCTCTTCATGAGCCTGATCCACACGGCCGAGCTGTGCGACGCGGACCCCTTCGACTACCTCGTCGCCCTTCAGCGCCACCACCAGCGGGTGCAGCTCGATCCGGCCGCGTGGGTGCCCTGGAACTTCCAGGAGACGCTCGCGCTCCTGGACGTCGATCCGGCTCCGGCGCGCTGAGCTCGGGCGCCCCCGCCCCTCGACGTCCCCCTCGAGCACTGAGAGCACTGCCGCACGGGCGTCAACCCGCGCGACAAGGCGCCGGCCGCCGCCCGGCCGACGACGCTCCGTTCCCCGTAGCCATCTGGGGGCGCTCCCCCCCGCCCGACCTCATCTCCCCCGAGGCCGGCCAGGACCCCGCCTTCTGGCCCAGCGGGCCGCCATCCGGACACCCGCACGCTTGCCGAAAGGACGCACTTGGAGACGATGCAGGCGGGGTGAACTCAGGTGCTGCCTACGTCTTCCAGCCCCCAGTGGCTGGTGTCACGTTCCGCAA
>JBHHXQ010000341.1:0-3924 GCA_046757105.1 Candidatus Krumholzibacteriia bacterium | reverse complement strand
GTCGCCCTCGTGGTAGTACGGCGGCGAGTGCCAGCAGTAGTAGAGCCGGGTGAGCTGGACGTCGTCCTCGGACCGGATCCTCTTCTCGTGGTTCAGCTCCGGGATCCAGACGTCGACCTCCTCGATCGGCTCGCCCGGCGGGATCTCCGCGAAGTACTTCTCCACCCAGCTTTTCACCTGGTCCGGGTCGAAGTCGCCGGCGATGGACAGGGTCGCGTTGTTCGGCGCGTAGTACGTGCGGAAGAACTCTTTCACGTCGTCCACGGAAGCCTTCTCGAGGTCCTCGTGGGAGCCGATGACGGAATGGTCGTAGGGGTGTCCTTCGGGGTAGAAGTTCTCATTGAAGTTCAGCCAGAAGACCGAGTAGGGCCAGCCCTCGGATTGGCGGCGCTCGTTGCGGACCACGTCGCGCTGGTTGTCGAGCTTCTCCTGGGTCATGGCGGGAAGGAGCCAGCCCATCCGGTCGGCCTCGAGCATCAGCGCCCGCTCGAGATGGTTCGCGGGCACGATCTCCCAGTAATTCGTGCGGTCCTCGCTCGTGGAGCCGTTGAGGCGACCTCCGACGCTCTGGAGGGGCTCGAAGAACTCGGAGTCGTGGTGCTCCGAGCCCTGGAACATCATATGCTCGAAGAGGTGGGCGAAGCCGCTCCGGCCGGGGCGCTCGTTCTTGGAGCCGACGTGGTACCAGATGTTGACCCCGACGATCGGAGTGGAGTGATCCTCGTGGAGAATGACCTCGAGGCCGTTGTCGAGGCGATAGAACTCGTGCGGGATGTCGGGGAGGTCGATCGCGCCGGCGGGGCCGGCGATCGCGATCCCCAGCGCCAGACCCGCGCTGATCTGTCGGGAAGCCATGGTTCTCCTTCCGTGCTTCTTGCCGCGAAGACTACGAGCGCCACGAAGGGGTGCGGGGGCCGCGCCAAACGGAAAGTCCGAGGATTGAGCGCACTTGCGGGAATATGCCACCATCCCGCCGGGGCGCGCAAGGCTCGCTTCCGGGTAGCCCCGCCGGGAGCGCGCGCGCACCGGGAGGCCGCATGAGTGTCAGCGGTCGGTCAAAACCGGCCAGGATCGGTCACCTGAGAACCGGCCACTTTGAGAGGAGGGGTTTTCCCCCGCTAGCCTCTGTTGCGGGACCACCGCGACAGGGGGTGAAGCAGGGTGAACCAACTCAAAGTGGGCTATCAGAAGGCGATACAAGCACTTGCCGCTCGGGGCTGGTCGTACCGGCGCATTGCCCGCGAGCTGGGCATCCACCGGGAGACGGTCGCTCGCTACGTGCGGCTGGCGACGGCGGAGCCGGCCGTGAGTTCAAAACCGGCCATTCCGACCGCCGGGTCGGATCCGAAACCGGCCATTTCGACCGCCGGGTCCCCGGGGCGGTCGAGCCTTTGCGCTCCCTACCAGGAGCTGATTGAAGAGAAGCTCGCGGTCGGGCTGAGCGCCCAGCGGATCTTCCAGGACCTCAAGAGCGATCACGACTTCTCCGGCAGCTACGAGTCGGTGAAGCGGTTCGTCCGCGCGCTCGGTCGAGAGACCCCGCTTCCCTTCCGCCGCCTCGAGTGTGATCCGGGAGAGGAAGCCCAGGTCGACTTCGGCAAGGGAGCGCCGACGAAGAGCGGCGGCGGAGGCTCGCGCCGTCCGCCGCTGTTCCGGATCGTTCTGAGCCACTCGCGCAAGGCCTACAGCGAGGTGGTGTCCCGCGAGACGACGGAGATGTTCATCCGGGCGCTGGAGAACGCCTTCTTCGCGTTCGGCGGCGTGCCAAAGGTCCTGGTTATCGACAATCTCCTCGCGGCGGTGAAGCGCGCCGACTTCTACGATCCCGAGCTCAATCCGAAGGTGGAGTCGTTCTGCCGGCACTACGGCGTGACGATTCTCCCCACCAAGCCCTACACCCCGCGCCACAAGGGGAAGGTGGAGAGCGGGATCGGTTACGCCCAGGACAACGCGCTCAAGGGCCGTCGCTTCGGCAGTCTTCAGGCACAGAACGTGTTTCTGAAGGACTGGGAGGCGAACGTCGCCGACACGAGGATCCACGGCACGACCCGACGCCAGGTGCGGAAGGTCTTCGAGGAAGCCGAGCGTCCGGCACTCTTGCCCCTCCCCCTGGACCGCTTCCCGTTCTTCCACGAGGGGCGTCGCAAGGTCCATCGCGACGGTCACGTGGAGATCGAGCGGAGCTATTATCCGGTTCCTCCGGAGTACCTCAACCGTGACGTCTGGGCGAGGTGGGACACGAGGGTCGTTCGGATCTTCAACCGGAAGATGGAGCCGATCGCCGTCCACTGCCGGGTGGAGCCCGGGCACTTCGCCAGCGAGCCCTCCTTCATCCCCAAGAAGAAGATCTCCGCGATCGAGAAGGGGGCGGACTACCTGCTCCAGAAGGCCCGTCGCATCGGGCTCGAGACCGGACGCTGGGCCGAGGCGATGCACAAGGCCCGGGGGATCCAGGGCCTGAGAATCCTCGTGGGACTCCTGAGTCTCGCCAAGCGATACGAGGCCGAGAAGATCGAGGAAGCGTGTCGTGTCGCCCGCGGCCACGGAGCGTTTCGTCTGCGAGTCCTGCGCGAGCTGATCAAGCGCCAGCCGCCTGATCAGCGATCGATCCCGTTCGTGAGCGAGCATCCGATCATCCGCGACATCTCCTGCTACGCCGAGCGAATCCGTGAAGCGACCCAGGGGGGAAAGGAGGCGAGAACACCGTGACCCGGAAGCCTCGGGCGATCGAGATCGTCGCTCACAGGGCCTGTGAGGAGGTCGGTTTTCGCTCGAAACGTCCCACCGGCCCGGATCGGGCCATTTCGCGAGGAAGGTGCCGATGACCGAGACCCTTCAGATCGCCTTGAAGAGGCTGCGCCTTTCGGGGCTGCTGCAGTCCTTGGACGTGCGGCTCCAGGAGGCTTCGGGGAACTCGCTCAACCACGCCGAGTTCCTCGAACTCATCCTCCAGGACGAGCTCGAAGTCCGGCGAGACCGTCTCACCGCCCGGCGGATCAAGGCGGCCGCCTTCCGCGAGCACAAGACGCTCGAGGATTTCGACTGGTCCTTCAACGCCTCGATCAAGAGGAAGGCCTTCTACGATCTCGCCACCTGCCGCTTCGTCGAGAGGGCCGACAACGTGCTCCTGATCGGGCCGCCGGGAACGGGGAAGTCGCATCTCATGCAGGCGCTCGGCTACGAGGCGATCAAGCAGGGCAACCGGGTCTACTACCGGTCGGTGTTCGACGTCGTGAGGGACTTCCTTCACGACGAGGCGATGGGTGGCGAGGAGAAGGTCCTGGATCGGTATCTCAAGCCCGATCTGCTGCTCATCGACGACATGGGGATCAAGCAGCTTCCGAGGCGGTCCGGCGAGTACCTGATGGAAGTCATCATGCGCCGCTACGAGAACCGTTCAACGATGATGACCTCGAACCGACCAATCCAGGAATGGGGGAAGCTCCTGGCCGATGTCCCGACGGCAACGGCGATCCTCGACCGGTTCCTGCACCACGCCGAGATCATCGCCATCACCGGCAAGAGCTACCGGCTCAAGAATCAGGCTGGAAAGACCCGGACCAAGTGAGGTATACGGGAAGTCACATCACTGGCCGGTTTTGATTCGACCGCCAGTGGCCGGTTTTGAACCGACCGATGACACCGGGCATTCGTGTGATGGGTCACACGAAAGGATACGCCGCCTTCTTCATCCTGCCGATCCTCGACCGGTTCCTGCACCACGCCGAGATCATCGCCATCACCGGCAAGAGCTACCGGCTCAAGAATCAGGCTGGAAAGACCCGGACCAAGTGAGGTATACGGGAAGTCACATCACTGGCCGGTTTTGATTCGACCGCCAGTGGCCGGTTTTGAACCGACCGATGACATCTCGTTCGGATCCCTAGGCTTCGCCTTCGGACCGCGTGCCCGTGTCCCCTTCCC
>JBHHXQ010000340.1:0-3934 GCA_046757105.1 Candidatus Krumholzibacteriia bacterium | reverse complement strand
CGAGCGCCCGAGGTGCGACGGCGCAGCGAAGAGCCGGCCCGTAGAGCGCGTTGATGCGCGCGATGCGGCGGCCAAGAGCTGGCCCATGGAGCGCGCAACGATGCGCGCCACGCGGCGGCGACGAGCCGGGTCGGCGAGGTGCGCACGGCCCCTGTGTCGGGGCGCGCCGAAGAGCCGACCCATAGGGCGCCCGAGTTGACGTGCGCGATGCGGCGGTGACGAGCCGGCTCGACGAGGTGCGCCCGATCCCTTGACGGGGCGTGACGAGAAGCCGGCCCGTAGAGCGCGCTGAGCTGATCCGTGCGACGCGGTGGCGAGCCGGCCCATGGAGCGCGCTAGCTGCTAGCGCACGTGCGTGGCCTCGCGGGCCAAGCGTTCGGCGAGCGACTCGGCTTCCTTGATGCACGAGTTCATGGCGATGCCGCGGTAGGAGTTGCCGGCGAGGTGCAGACCCGGGTGTTTCGCGAGGCGTTCGTCGATGCGGGCGAGCGTTTGCGCGTGGCCTACGGGATACTGTGGAATGCCGCGCGGATGGCGGACGACGTGGGTCATGTCTGGTGTCGCGTGTAGGCCGAGTAGGTTCGCGAAGGTGATGAGGACGCGGTCGATGAGCTTCTCATCCGTCTCGTCGACAGCCTCGGGGTCACGCGCGCCGCCGATCATCGAGCGCAACAAGACGTGACCGACCCGGGAGCGATTCGGGAACACCCAGGTGTCGAAGAGCGTCCCGAGGATGGGGACGCGCTCGCGCCCCGGGACCAGAAAACCAAAGCCGCGCTCGAGATGCCGTAGGTCGTTCTCCACGTAGCCCAGGCAGACCACCGCGACCGGCGCCGAGGGAATGCTCTCGACCGCGGACGCAAGCGTGGAGTCCAGCCCGCGCAGCAACGGCCCAGCCGCCCACGCCGGACTGGTGACCACGATCCGCTCCGCCGACACGGCGCTGCCGTCGTGCAGTGCGATGGACCACGTCTCGTTCGTCCGCGTGATCCCGGTGGCCCGCTTCGCGAGGTGCAGCCGCTCGTCGAGACGCTCGGCCAGCGCATGCACCAGCGTCTCCATGCCGTCGACGAACGAGGTCAACCTGCCGCCCGGCCCCATGGGGCTGCCCGTTTCTCGCTCCCGATGGTGGCGCCACCCACCGCTGCTCGCCTCACGCGAGCCGGCGCCAGGGGGACGCTCCCCGGCGGCGGGACTCTCGCTGCGGGAGCGCTCCCCACCGGAGTTCTCTCGGCGCCTGCGCCGCTCGTGGCGAATCGCGTTCATGGCGCGGATGAGCCCACCGTGGCGCTGCTCCATCTCGCGCATGCGCGGGAAGGTGCACTCGAGACTGAGCGAGCGCGAATCGCCTGCGTAGACGCCGGTCACCAGGGCGTCGACCAGGATCTCGGCGGCCTCGCGGCCGACGCGCCGGGCCGCGAAGTCGAAGACCGACTCGTCGGACCCATCACGCCGCACGGGCTGCGCCCATTCGAGAAGCACGCGCAGTCGGCCGCCGAGGCTCAGGACGTCGCTCTTGAGGAAGTGCGTGGGCCGCGCCGGAAGCTTGCGCAGGACTCCGTTGCGCACGATCCAGCGCACGCTCGCCAGGCCGCTCGCTTGCACCACCTCGTCCTGCAAGCCGAGCGCCTGCACCAGCCTCGACGTCGCGGGCTCGTTGTCGAGGAAACCGTTGGGCCCCCACTCGCAGAGGTAGCCGTCGCGGGCCTCGCTGCGGATGTTGCCGCCGGGCCGCTCGCACCCCTCGAGCACGCACACGTCCACGCCCCGCTGCGCCAGCTGGAACCCCAGCGACAGGCCGGCGATGCCTCCTCCGATCACCGCAACTTGTGCGTTCGGCTCGCTCATGGAAGACCGATCGTCCTCGGGCTAGATCGTCCTGGAGAAGGTCTTGGCGCCGTTCTTCTTGTTCTCGAGGTACTGGTCGAAGCTCATGGCGACGTTGCGGATGAAGACTCGGCCGAGCGGCGTGACCTCGATTGCTTCCTCCGAGACGCGCACGAAGCCCATGCGCTCGGGCTCCTCGAGTTCTTTCAGCTCCGCGGCGAAATAGCTCGCGAAGTCCAGATCGAACCTGCGCTCGACTTCATGCGTGTCCAGATGGAAGTTGCACATGATCTGCGTGATGACGTGGCGGCGGATCGTGTCGTCGCGCGACAGCAGGATGCCGCGGAACACCGGCAGGCGCCCTTCCCGGATGGCCCGGTAGTACTCGTCGTTGCCCTTGAGGTTCTGGACGTAGGCGCCCTGCAGGTCGCCGATGCCGGACACGCCGAAAGCGATCGTGTCGGAGGCTGGCTTCGTCGTGTAGCCCATGAAGTTGCGGTGCAGCGTGTGGTTCTGCACCGCGAGCGCCAGCTCGTCGTCGGGCAGCGCGAAGTGATCCATCCCGATCTGATGGTAGCCGGCTTCGGTGAACTTCCGCAGTCCCAGGAGGTACAGCTCCACCTTGAGCTCGGGCGGCGGCAGCATCTCCTCGGTCATGATGTTCTGCTGCTTCGACTTCCACGGCACGAAGGCGAAGCTGTACATGGCCACACGGTCGGGACGCATCTCGATGACCGAGTCCAGCGTCTGCGCGAAGGTTTCCGGCGTCTGCAGCGGCAGGCCGTAGATCAGATCGATGTTGATGCTGCTGAAACCGCGGTCGCGGCAGTACGCGAAAAGCTCCCGTGAGCTCTTCTCGCCCTGATAGCGATTGATGATCGCCTGCACCTCGGGTGTGAAGTCCTGCACGCCCATGCTCAGACGGTTGAAACCGAACTCGCGCAGCACGTCCACATGCTCGCGTGTCGTCACGCGCGGGTCGACCTCGATCGCCACCTCCGCCTCGGGCAGGATCTCGAAGCGGTCGAGAACGGTCTGATGCAGCTGGCGCATTTCACCCGGCGAGTAGTAGGTGGGCGTGCCGCCACCCCAGTGGTACTGGGCGATGCGGCGCCGGTGCGGCAGGTTGCGGCCCACGAGGTCGATCTCGCGCTGCAGGTGGCCGAGGTACTCGGTCGCGCGCTCGCGACGCTTGGTGATCACGACATGGCAGCCGCAGAACGTGCATCGCTCGTGGCAGAAGGGCAGGTGCATGTAGAGCGAAAGCGGCTCGTCGGGATGACCGTCCGCTTGTTCCAGCTTGGCCTTGTAATCGGTCTCACCGACCCCTCCGTGGAACTCCACCGCGGTCGGGTACGAGGTATAGCGCGGCCCTGGACGATCGTACTTGCGGAGCAGCTCGGCGGTGAGCTGGGTGGGGTTGGGATTCTGCATGGGCTCCCGTTCGCACTCGGGGGAGGGGCACTCCAGCGGCCCCTCCAAACCGAATATATCGGCGTCCGGGGCCGGGTGACCACCGGTTCCGGTGTCTTTTTTCGAGCCCTGGCCACCTTCCGCGGTCGACGGGGGATCATGCGGTCCGGCGGACCCTGTCGAGGCCAATCGTTTCCTTCTGGGCGACAATCCACAAAGCGACAAGGGGTTGGGCGGCAGGACCCGGTGCGTGCGGGGGCTGCGAGGCTGGTCCGACCCGTCCAGGGCGGGCCTCACGGGCGCGCGGCAGTGCGGCGGCCACGGGAGGCACAGGTTGACCGTGTTACTGGGATCGGGGGACGAACTTTGCATTGACCAGATTCGAAACACCACCTAAGATTCTCATCAATCCGTGGAGAAGCCCATCCCAACGGCGCTGGACGAGTGCGTGCCAGCGGCTTCTCCCAATATGTCCGTATCCGGAGGGGAGGTGAGAGAGACGATGCGGAAAACGATGACAACACTCAGCCTTCTCGCCATGGTCGCCGCGCTCGGGTTGATCCCGAACGCAGCTCTGGCGAGGGCCGATGCCGAGATCGAAGAGTCTCCGCTGTTCCAGCACATTGCCGACCTGTCGGCAAACGGCATGGGACAGACGGTCTGGAAGGTTGGCCAGCCGCAGGTGGGCAAGGCC
>JBHHXQ010000339.1:0-3955 GCA_046757105.1 Candidatus Krumholzibacteriia bacterium | reverse complement strand
CCGATGCGCAGGCGCTTTTCCTCGGGATCCTCGACGCCTTCGAGCTCGTGCAGGAAGTCGTCGGCCGCTTCGTACACGCGCAGCGGAATGCCGAGACGCTCGAAGCGCCGGCGGACGTCGTGGGTTTCGTTCAGGCGCAGGAGCCCGTTGTCCACGCAGAGAGTCTCTACCTGGTCCGGAACGGCGCGATGCGCCAGCGTTGCCAGCACGGTGCTGTCGACCCCGCCCGACACGGCCACCAGCACGCGTGCGTCGCCGACGCGCGAGCGGATGCTCCGCAGGTGTTCCTGCACCATGTTCTCCGGCGTCCAATCCCCGCGGCAGTCACAGACGCGATACACGAAGTTGCCGAGCAGCTTCTCGCCGTGCTGCGTGTGCACGACCTCGGGATGGAACTGCAGGCCATAGAGCCGGCGCGCGGGATCCTGCACCGCGGCGTGCGGGCAGTCCGGTGTGGTGCCGAGCACCTCGAAGCCGTCCGGCAGCGTCGCCACCGCGTCCCCGTGGCTCATCCACACGGTCTCCTCGGCGTCCAACCCGTCGAGGAGCGCCGAGCTCCGCATGCGGCGCAGCGTCGCCTTGCCGTACTCCCGCACCTCGGAAGGAGCCACCCGCCCGCCGAGGTGCTGCGCCACGAGCTGCAGGCCGTAGCAGATGCCGAGAACCGGCACGTCGAGCTCCAGGACGCCGGGGTCGAGCCGGGGTGAGGCGGCGGCGTAGACGCTCGCCGGACCTCCGGAGAGGATGACGCCGCGGACCTGGAGAGCCCGCACGCTGTCGGCGTCCGCGTCCCCCGGCAGCACGAGCGAGAGGACGCGCAGCGCCCGCACGCGCCGCGCGATGAGCTGCGTGTACTGCGATCCGAAGTCGAGAATCGCCACCGTCTCGTGGCCGCGGCCCCCTCCGGAGGCAGTCTCGTTCGGGTGCGTTCGGTCTGTCTTCGTCACGGATCCTCGCGCGGCTCAGTGCCGGAAGTGACGGCGGCCGGAGAGCAGCATGCAGATGCCCAGCCGATCGGCGGCCGCGACGACCTCCCCGTCGCGTTTGGAGCCTCCGGGCTGCAGGATGACCTGCACGCCGGCAGCGGCCAGGTGCTCGACGCCGTCCGCGAACGGGAAGAAGGCATCCGAGGCCGCCGCGGCGCCCTGCAGGTCGTGTGCCGCCGCGATCGCCTTGCGCACGGCCAGATCGCAGCTGTCCACGCGGCTCATCTGGCCGGCTCCGATGCCGAGCGTGCGTCGCTCGCGTCCGACGACGATGGCGTTCGAGCGCACGTGCTTGCACACGGCCATCAGGAAGACCGCGTCCTCGCGCTCCTCGTCGGTGGGCCGGCGCTGCGTGACCACCTCGAGGTCAGACATCTCGTCGAAGCCGAGATCGCGTCCCTGCACCAGGACCATGCCGTGCAGGGCACGCTCGATCCGGGGTGCCGGGCGCGGCATCCAGGTCTCGCGCGGCACCTCGAGAATGCGCAGGCGCTTCTTGCGGGCCGCCAGGCGTTCGCGCGCCACCGGTGCGATCGCCGGCGCACAGAGCACCTCGAGGAACTGACCGGCAATGGCCTCGGCGGCCTGCGCGTCGACCGTGAAGTTGAACGCCACCACGGCGCCGAAAGCCGCCACCGGATCGCACGCCTGCGCCAGCCGAAAGGCCTCGGCCACCGTCGCACCCAGCGCCACACCGCACGGGTTGTTGTGCTTGACGAGCACGCAGGCCGGACGCTCGCCGAGATCGTATGCCAGATCCACGGCCGCATCGGCGTCGGCGAGGTTGTTGTACGAGAGCTCGCCGCCCGAAACCTGACGCAGCGCGCCCAGACCCCAGGCAGGCTCTTCGACCCAGGCCGCGGCCTCTTGGTGCGGGTTCTCTCCGTAGCGCAGGCTGCCCGCACAGTGCAGCGGACGGCGGCTCGGCGCCGCCGCCACCGCCGAGGTGAGGTGCGCGAAGCGCGCGGCGATGGCGGCGTCGTAGGCCGCCACGCGCTCGAAGGCGCGTGCGGCCATGCGACGCCGGAAGTCGCGATCGATGCGTCCGGCGCCCCAGACCTCCAGGAACTCCTGGTAGTCTTCGGGGTCCGTCAGCACCGTCACCCATTCGAAGTTCTTCGCCGCGGCGCGCCCGAGCGCCGGGCCGCCGATATCGATCGCCTCGAGGGGCAGCTCCGCGGCCGCGGCGGCCCGCTCGAAGGCGTAGAAGTTGACGACGACGAGGTCGATCGGGCGGATCGCGTGCGTAGCGAGATCGGCGCGATGCGACGCCTTGCCGCGGTCGGCGAGCAGCGCCGCGTGCAGCGCCGGGTGCAACGTCTTCACGCGCCCGTCGAGCATCTCCGGAAAGCGGGTGAGCTCCTCGACGGGCGTCACGTCCAGCCCGGCGTCGCGCAGGTGCCGGGCGCTGCCGCCCGAGCCGACGAGCTCCACGTCGCGCTCGACGAGCGCGGCGCCGAGCTCGGCCAGACCGCGCTTGTCGGTGACCGAGAGCAGCGCGCGGCGAATCGGGTCATCCGCGCTCATCCGGCCACCCCTTCCGGAAGCGCCTCGAGTGCGTGCGGGAACAGCCGGCGCAGGGCTTCTGCGTAGCGCTCCTGGGTGCGCTGGACGATGCCGGCGGGCATGCGTGGTGCGGGCGGCGTGTGGTCCCAGCCGCTGGTGTCCAGCCAGTCGCGCACGAACTGCTTGTCGAAGCTCCGCTGCGCGCGTCCGGCCTCGTAGGACTCCGCCGGCCAGAAGCGCGACGAGTCCGGGGAGAGCACCTCGTCGATGAGAATGAGCCGCTCGCCGTCGAAGCCGAACTCGAACTTCGTGTCGGCGAGGAGGATGCCGCGCTCGAGCGCATGCGCGGCGGCGCGCACGTACAGCTCCACGGAGATCTTCTCGACCCGGTCGGCCACGTCACGGCCCACCAGGCACTCGAGGGCGGCGCGGTCGATGTTCTCGTCGTGACCACTCGTGGCCTTCGTGGACGGCGTGAACAGCGGCGGATCCAGCAGTTCCGATTCGCGCAATGCCTCCGGCAGGCGGTGGCCGCAGAGGCTTCCGGTGCGCTCGTAGTCGCGCCAGCCGCTGCCGGTGATGTAGCCGCGCACGATGCATTCGGCGTCGACGCGCCGCGCCTTGCGCACCAGCATGCTGCGACCGCTGAGCTCCGGGTGGTCGCGGAACGGCGCCGGGAGCTCGCGCACGTCGGTGCCCAGGAGGTGGTTCGGGACGATGCCCTCGAGAAGCCGGAACCACTCGACGCTCATGCGCGTGAGAAGAATCCCCTTCCCCGGGATCGGATCCTCCAGGACGACGTCGTACGCCGAGATCCGGTCGGTGGCGACCAGGAGAAGCCGCTCTCCGAGATCGAACAGATCGCGGACCTTGCCCGTCGAGCTCGGTTCCAGCCCGAGCTCGCGTGTGCTCTTCAACGCGTTCAGCGCCTTGCCTCCTTCCTCATTCGCCGGGTGGGGTGGCGACGGGGTCCGGCGCGATGCGCACGCGCCGCCCTTCGATCTGCAAGCGACGCTCGGCCCACAGACGCACGGCCCGCGGGTAGATCTCGTGCTCGCGTTCGAGGATGCGTGCCGCGAGAGTGTCGCGTGTGTCGTCGTCGTGCACCGGGACCGCCGCCTGCACCACGATCGGGCCGCTGTCGACGCCCGCGTCGACCAGGTGCACGGTGCAGCCGCTGGTCTTGACACCGTGCTCGAGCGCCTGCCGCGGCGCGTCGAGGCCCGGGAAGCTGGGCAGCAGCGACGGATGGATGTTGAGGATGGCTGCCGGATAGGCGTCGAGCAGCACGCCTCCGATGATGCGCATGAAGCCGGCCAGGCAGACCAGATCCACCTGGTGCGAGCGCAGGAAGTCGACGAGCTGGCGCTGCGCCGCCTCCTGCAGCCGCGCCCGCAGCGGCCCCGGATCCACGCACAGCACCGGCAGCCCCCGCCCGGCGGCCAGCGCCAGGGCGGCTGCTT
>JBHHXQ010000338.1:0-3965 GCA_046757105.1 Candidatus Krumholzibacteriia bacterium | reverse complement strand
ATCGTAGCCAGGCAGGAAGCCGATGCTGGTGCCACCGGCGCTGCGGGCGCCGCGGGCCGCCGCCTCCATGCAGCCTCCCAGACCGCCGCAGAGCAGCAGGGCGCCCCGCCGGGCGATCTCGCGGCCGACCTCCTCGGCGAGGCCGAGCTGCTCCACGCTGGCCTCGCCTGGCCCGACGACCGCGATGCGCCTGCATCGATCGGATCTGCTCATCGGCTCTCCCGGTCGGTGGTCGACCTCATTCGCGTCTGCGTGGCGCGCCGGCATGCTGGGATTCCGCTCCGGTGACGCGCTCCTCGGGCCATGCTGGCTTCCCGGTGTGCCGCGATTCCCCTGCCACCACGGCGTCCAGAGAGCGCCTTCTCGGTTTCCTGTCTCTGCGCGATCTGCTGCAGGTGGCAATCGAGGAGCAGGCCGAGAGCCTGGCGATGATGACGCACTACGTCCAGTACATCCCGCCCGAGGTCGAGGAGCGCTGCCGCGACTCCACGGCCTGAGGCCGCCGGAACCTTGCCGCTTCCGGGTTGGCGAGGTGCGCCCCGCCGTCCCACGCTCGGTCCACGCCAGCCGTCGCCCATCGGCGCTCGACGATCCACGCGCAAGCCCGGCCTCCGCAGGGCGCGTCGCGCACCGCCGAGCCGGGTTCTCAGCCTCCGTGTTCGCGGCGCCAACGGTGGGCGGCCACCTGGCGTTTCGACCTCGGCTCCTTGTACTCGTCTTCGATCTCGTGGTCGAAGGGACCGTGGGTCGGGTTGACGGGGATGCCGCGGTGGATGGCTTCGCAGGCGTAGCACACCGTGATGCGTGGCAGGGTCCGATACAGCGTCCAGTCCGCGAGCGCGGCGAGCAGCAGCGAAAGCCCCCAGGTCCTCACCACGAACAACGCGGCCACCACGACGATCGCGAGGCCGAGCTTGCGGTTGAAGTCGCGCTGGACGAACAGTGCTTCGCTCCCGCAGGCGGCACAGCAGGTGATCGGATCCGTCGCCTCCGGTGCGTGCGCGAGGCGCGCTTCGCCGCCGCAGCGCTTGCAGACGGCTCGTGCGTCCGGCTTCGCGAGCGGGAGGACGAGGCCGTTGCCGCACGTGGAGCATGCGAAGTTCACCTCGCTGGCCATGCCCGACCTCAAAGAAGGATCGCCGCAGCGGTCAGAAAGTGTTTCGAGGCGATCTCGCCGATGAGGACCACCGCTGTCGCCACGTAGAGGATCCCGGTCGCGGACGTGTTCGAGCGCGTGCGCACGCACTCCCAGACGAGATACAGGAGAACCGCAGGGCCGACGATGCCGAAGAGGACGCGCAACGTGAGGAAGAAGCCGTGCTCCAGGAGAAAGCGCGTCGGATCGAGCTGCCATGCCCTCCTCCAAGCGTCCCAGGAGCCCGCCACGGTCCACACCGAGACCAGGAGACGGAGCCCCAGCGCGGCCGCGAACACCAGCGTCATGTGCCGGAGATGTCCGAAGCTCAGACCCGGGATCACGAGGTACCAGTGCCCGAGGATCATGTCGAGTGTGACCGCTCCGAGAAGTGCGGCCGAGGTCAGAAAGTGCGCGGCCAGAAGCGCCGCCGACAGTTCGACCTGCGGCGCGCTCGCCAGGAGATGCGCCTCCCGGACGAGGGCCGCCGCCTCGGGCGCGCAATCGCAGTAGAGCATCACCAGGGACACCGGGTTGTGGCGCCGGCGCAAGCTGACGACGTGGGCCGTCGCCAGCACGATGCAGGCGAACAGCTCCCAAGGCGGCTGCCGTCCCCAGCCGGATGCGGCGGCGATCAACAGGAATCCGAGGCCGAGCAGGACGTTGAAACGGAAGAAGCCGGGCCCGAGCCGCCTGAGCGGAAGCAGCCCCAGAGAGCCGATGAGTCCCACTCCCAGGTGGCTGAAGAAGAGGTAGAACATCCGGTGCTCACTTCTCCGAGGTCGAAACGGCCAGGGATTCTAGCGCAACCCCCGGGGGGTGCCAAGCGGCCCGCTGTCGCCACGGCGGCGGACGTTCCGGAACGATACTGCGCGGATCGGCTGCGTGCTCTACAGTGGCGCGGAATCGACCGCGGCCGGTGCCCGAGAGGGTGGCGCACGCGCGGCGGCACCGGATCGCGATCGATGCCCAGGACGCCCGAACTTGCGGAGGGACGCCCGTGAGAAACAGGAGCCCGTGGCGGAGCTTCGCCATCGATCTCGAGTGCACGCGCTGTGGGCGGGCGTATGCGCTGGAGGAACCGCACAACCTGTGCGCGTGCGGCGCGCCTCTGTCGGCGCGCTACGATCTCGAGGGAGCGGCAACCGCGTTGCCACGCGACGAACTGCGGACTCGCGCGGCGGACCTGTGGCGCTATCGTGAGCTCCTTCCCGTCCGTCACGCTGCACACTGCGTGACGCTGGGTGAGGGCATGACGCCGCTTCTCGAGCTACCGTCGCTGGCCGAGCGCCTGGGGTGCCGCCGTCTGCTCTTGAAGGACGAGAGCCTCAACCCGACGAACTCGTTCAAGGCGCGCGGCCTGGCGGTCGCGGTTTCACGGGCGTTGGAACTCGGGCTCGAGCACCTGGCGTTGCCGTCGGCCGGCAACGCGGGCTCGGCGCTCGCGGCCTACGCGGCGCGTGCCGGGCTGCGGGCCTCCGTGTTCGTGCCGCGAGACACGTCGCGCAGCTTCGTCGAGGAGTGCACCGCTCTGGGGGCCGAGGTCGAGCTCGTCGACGGGCTCATCCACGACTGCGGCCGCATCGTGGCCGAAGGGCGGCGCACGCGCGGATGGTTCGACATGTCCACGCTCAAGGAGCCGTACCGGCTCGAGGGCAAGAAGACGCTCGGATACGAGCTGGCCGAGCAGACGAAGTGGCGGCTTCCGAGCGTCATCGTGTACCCGACCGGCGGTGGGACCGGTCTGGTCGGGATGTGGAAGGCCTTCGGAGAGCTGGAAGAGCTGGGCTGGATCGGCTCGCGGCGCCCGCGCATGATGTGCGTGCAATCGCAGGGCTGCGCGCCGATCGTGCGCGCCTTCGATTCCGGTGCCGAACGGGCCGAACCGTGGGACGATGCGCACACCTTCGCGTTGGGCCTGCGCGTTCCGGTTGCGGTGGGCGATTTCCTGATGCTGCGGGCCCTGCGCGAGAGCGGCGGCTCCGCCGTTGCCGTGAGCGATGGGGAAATCGGCAACGCGGGTCGTGACCTGGCGCTCGAGGAGGGAATCTTCGCGGCTCCGGAAGGCGCGGCCACGTGGGCCGCGGCGCAGCTGCTCCGGGCCCGCGGCGAGCTGCGGGAGACGGACACCGTGGTGCTCTTCAACACCGGTGGCTGGTACAAGTACGCCGAAGGCTGGCGCCGCGTCTTGGGGCTCTGATCACGCACGCGGAGCAGACCGGTGGGACTGCGGGGGGTCGATTCTGCGCACCCCCGGGCCCGGCTCGACCGCTTCCACCTGCTTGTCGGATGCCCGCTGCAGGCGCAGGAACACGACGGGGTGCCACCCCTGGACCTGGGGGCCGCGGCGTGGCGCCTCCAGTCGTTCCGTGTCGAGCTGCGAGCGACTACCGGTAGAGCTTCTTGATGGCTCCCCAGGTTTCGCCTTCGACACCCACCTTCACACAGGTGAAGCACTCTTCCTGTTCCAGAAGCACTTCTCCCGCGGGACCGGTGAATTGCACGATGTAGCAGCAGAACTCGGGATCGAGCAGCAGGTCGAACCCGCGTTTGATCTCTCCCGGCGGGATGCAGTCCGCGGGCGTATCCGCCACCCAGCTGGCACCCCCACCGGGCTCGAGGCCGCACGACCAACCCATCGGGTGACTGCACTCCAGGATCTCGCACCCGGGGATTGCCGGGAACGGCTCCGGGGTGAAATGGAGGTCGCAGATCGCTGCCGGCAAGCTGAAGTTGACCACGGAGAAGTGCACGCGGACGAAATCCAGGCCGCCTTCGGAGAACTCCACGCAGGAGTCCTGCACGACGGAGGCATCCGCGCGGACGGTCG
>JBHHXQ010000337.1:0-3983 GCA_046757105.1 Candidatus Krumholzibacteriia bacterium | reverse complement strand
GCGTGGTAGTGGGCAGTACCAGGTGGGCCTGCTGGGCGGTGTCGGTCATGAACGCGTCGACGACCACGGTCATCTCCTGGGCGTCACGGTTGACCTTCATGCTCTGCACGCGCGCCGGCGACAGGGCCTTGGTCACGAACTGCTGCGGTTCCTCGCTCCACGGCACGATGTCGACACGCTCGCCCGAGAGCTCCTTGACCACGGCCTGCACGCGCGATCCCTTCATGCCGACACAGGCCCCGACCGCGTCGACCCGCTCGTCCTTCGAGAACACAGCGATCTTCGAGCGGCCGCCGGCGTCGCGCGCCACGCTGCGGATCTCCACGATGCTGTCGTAGATCTCGGGCACCTCGGTCTCGAACAGCTTCTCGATGAGCCCCGGGTGCGTGCGCGACAGGATGATCTGCGGCCCTTTGGTGACGTCGAGAACCTCGAGCACGAAGGCCTTGATGGGCAGGCCCTGGTGCCAGCGCTCGCGCCGGATGCTCTCCTTGCGAGGCAGAAAGGCCTCCGCCTTGCCGAGCGACACCAGCACGCCGGTGCGATCCTGCTGCTGCACCGTGCCGGTGATGACCTCGCCCACACGGCCCTTGAACTCGTCGAAGGTCTTGCCGCGCTCCACCTCGCGCACGCGCTGCACCAGCACCTGCTTGGCCAGAGCGATGGCATTGCGTCCGAAGTCCGAGAAGGGCAGCAGCTCGCGGATCTCGTCGCCCACCTTCAGGTTCGCGTCCTCCTCGTGCGCCTCCTCGAGCGTCACCTGGCAGACCGGATCCTCGATCTCGTCCTCGTTCTCGACGACCGACTTCACCAGATACGGACTCAGAGTGCCCTTCTCTTCGTCGATCTCGACGTGCACGACGGCGTTGTTGCCGTACTTCTTCTTGATCGCACTGGTCAGACCGATCTCGAGCGTCTCGAACAGCAGGGCCTTGTCCACGCGACGTTCGCGCGTGAGCTGGTTCAAGGCCTCCATGATTCCGTAGTTCATCGTCTTCACCTTGTCACAACGGGGGCGGACGTCCAGTCGGCCGACACCGCGCTTCAGACGGACCGATCACGCCCCGGCTTCAGGAACGCATCCAGATCTCGGTGCAACCGCGCGCGCGCGATCTGCGACAGCGGCACCTTCCGGGTTCCGACCGGCGTCTCGACCGTGAGCACGTCGTTTTCGAGCTCGCCGAGAATGCCGGTCACGGAGAGGCCGCCGTCCAGCTTCTCGTTCAGGCGCACCTTGACCCGCTCGCCCCGGAAGCGGCGGAAGTGCTCGGGCTTCGTCAACGGCCTGTTGATCCCGGGCGACGAGACCTCGAGGCAGTAGCCCCCGGGCAGATCTCCGAACTCGTCCAGAACCGGGCTGAGCTCACGGCTCACCTTGGCACACTGATCCAGCAGAACGCCACCCGGGGAGTCCAACGTCACCCGCAGGATCCGCCGGCCGCCCTCGGCCACGAAGAGCACGTCCACGCATTCGAAGTCGAGAAGCCCGACCTGCTCCTCGATGCGCCGGACGAGCTCCGGCCGCAGCACCGGATGTGGCATGGGCTTCTCCCGCGCCAAAAAAAAGCGGGTCCGCAAACCCACTCGTCCCGATAACCTGTTTACACCGCCTCGCCCTCCCCTGGCAAGCACAGAATCTCCCGCCCGGGCGCCGGGCCGCAGTTCCGGGCCGCCGCGCGGCGCCCCGGCCACCAGCGGGCCGCGCCCGATGAGGATCGCGCCGGCGCTCGGCCAGGCCGCTGGCGGTTCCCCCAAGGCCCGATCGAGCCGCCGCCCGCGGGTCGCCCGGACAGCGCGGCCGGGCCTCAGCTCGCGTACCGCAGGGACAGGCGCATCAGCGTGTGCAGCACCACGCGCGCCACGCTCTCCAGGCTTTGCGGAGAGCAACGCTCGGGCACGTCCCGCTCGGTGTGCCATGCCGGGTAGTCGAAGTCGATCAGGTCCACAGCCGGGATCCCGCGCTCCAGGAAGGGCACGTGGTCGTCGTAGACCGGCGGTCCCGGCTCGGCGGCGAAGCCGGGCGCCTGCAGCGACTCGGCGACGGCGAAGACGAGCCGCGTCAGCGCCGGACTGGTGCGCAGCGAGTACCCCTCCATGGGGATGCGGAGATCCCGGTCTCCGACCATGTCCAGGAGCACGACGGCGCGCGGCCGGTAGAAGCCCGACGGGTCTGAACCCGCCGCCGGGATCGTGCGCGCGTAGTGCTTGCTGCCGAGCAGATAGTGCTCCGGATCCCCTTCCCGACCGTAGTCCTCGCCATCGAAGAAGACCACGTCCACGCCGATCCCCGGATCCCAGGCCTCGAGCGCCCGCGCCACCTCGAGAAGAACGGCCACGCCGCTCGCACCGTCGTTGGCTCCCGGCACCGGCCGCTCGCGCGCGGCGCCGCTGTCCTGGTCCGCGCGCGGCCGCGAGTCGTAGTGCGCGGCCAGGAGAACCCGGTGCCGGTGTTCGGGACGGAAGCGGGCGATCAGATTGACGAGCTGCAGCGAGTCCGCTCCGTACGGATCCGCAATCTCGAACTCCTGCGTTTCGACGTGCCGGGTATGTCGCCGGAGTTCCTCGAGGAGGTAGTGGCGGCAGCGCTCCGCGGCGGCGCTTCCCGGAACGCGCGGCCCGAACGCCACCTGCTCTTCGAGGTACCCGAAGGCACGCATCCCGTCCGGTTCCGGCGGCGGCTCGATCCCCCTCGAGCAGCCCCCCACCACGCCGGCGCAGCACGCGCCGGCGGCGAGCACTCCTCGCCACAGGCGCCACGAGCCTCTAGACCCCTTCATGCGCCATCCCCGGCCCCGACCCCAGCCAGCGGCCGCGCCCCCACTCCAGGAGCCGCTCCTGCAGCGACTGCACGTGGATGCGCTGGTCGCGACGGGCTCGGATCGCACGCGCCAAGGCCAGAGCACCCGAGAGCGTCGTCACCATGGGGATCCCGAAGGCCAGCGCCGTCCGCCCGACGGCGCTCTCGTCGAAGCGCGACTTGCGTCCGAGCGGCGTGTTGACGACCAGCTGGATGTTCCCGGCCGCGATCTCGTCGCTGACGTCCGGCTTCCCCTCGTGCACCTTGAGAACCACGCGTGCCTGCAGGCCCGCCGCCCGCAGCGCACGTGCCGTGCCGCGCGTGGCCACGAGATCGAATCCAAGCTCGTGGAAGGCACGGCCGATCTCGGCAGCGCGTGGCTTGTCCGCGTCGTTCAGGCTGATGTGCGCGTTGCCCCGAACGGGAAGCCCCTCGCCAGCCGCCACCCAGGCCTTCAGCGTCGCCTGCCCCAGGTCGGGCGCCCAGCCCATGACCTCGCCCGTCGAGCGCATCTCCGGCCCGAGGAAGACGCCGGCAGCCGGAAACTTCTGGAACGGAAAGACCGGTTTCTTGACCGCGAATCCCGGCATGCTCGATTCGTGCGGCAGGTCGAGATCCTGCATCGACGCGCCGAGCGCCAGATCGGTGGCCAACCGCGCCAGGGGCAGCCCCGTGGCCTTGCTCACGAACGGCACCGTGCGCGACGCACGTGGGTTCGCCTCGAGCACGTACACCACACCGTCCAGCACCGCGAACTGCATGTTGATCAACCCGCGCACCTCCAAGGCCTGTGCGATGCGGCGTGTCGAGTCCTCGAGACTGCCCCGCACGTCGTCGGGAAGGATGCACGGCGGCAGCACGCACTCGCTGTCGCCCGAGTGGACGCCGGCCTCCTCGATGTGCTGCATGATGCCGGCGATGTACGTGGAGCGGCCATCGGACAGCGCGTCGACGTCGACTTCGAACGCGTCTTCGAGGAAGCGGTCGATGAGAACCGGCCCGTCGGCCATGGCGGCCAGCGCGCGCTCGACGAAGCCGACGAACTCCTTCTCGTCGTAGACGATCTGCATGGCGCGGCCGCCGAGCACGTACGAGGGGCGCACCAGGACCGGGAAGCCGATGCGACGGGCGGCCGCCCCCGCCGCGCCCCCGGCGGTGGCGCGGCCGGCCACGGGGGGTGGGGTGC